>NZ_JBFBNW010000006.1:0-110891 GCF_040683955.1 Streptomyces sp. NPDC093111
CAGGGGGGACCCTGTGGGAGAGTAGGACGCCGCCGAACAATCATTGTGGGAAAGCCCCGCACCTTATGGTGCGGGGCTTTTCTGCGTTTACGGGCCCCCTGTGCAACGGGTGCTCGTGGCTGAGGGTAAGGTCATGGGGCACATCGTCAACTCGCTCGCACAGGAGGCCCCCGGGTGGAGGTCCAGGAGACTCGCGTTCAGACGGACCGAGTCCTCACCATCCCCAACATCCTCAGCATGGCTCGCCTCGTCGGCGTGCCGCTCTTCCTGTGGTTGATCCTCCGACCCGTGTTCGGCGGACCCAACAGTGACGGCTGGGCCCTTCTCGTCCTGGCCCTGAGTGGTGTCAGCGACTATCTCGACGGGAAGCTGGCCCGGCGCTGGAATCAGATCAGCAACCTCGGCCGGCTGCTCGACCCCGCCGCCGACCGGCTGTACATCCTTTCCACGCTCGTCGGACTCACCTGGCGGGAGATCCTTCCGCTCTGGCTGACCGCCGCACTGCTGGCCCGTGAACTGATGCTCCTGGTCGCCGTGGGAATCCTCCGCCGGCACGGCTATCCGCCGCCCCAGGTGAACTTCCTCGGGAAAGCTGCCACTTTCAACTTGATGTACGCGTTCCCGTTGCTGCTGCTTAGTGACGGAACGGGCTGGCTTTCGTCACTCGCTGAAGTTTTCGGGTGGGCCTTCGCCGGATGGGGTACAACTCTGTATTGGTGGGCAGGGATCCTCTACGTGGTCCAGGTCCGTCGACTCGTGAAGGCGGATACCGCGGCCGATTGAGCCCGTCCGTCCCGTGCCGTGCAGCGTCGCCGGCAGGAACGAGGACGCCCGAGGGCCGAACAGCGGGCAGGTGAAGTCGGCAGGACCGTCGTCTCTTCAAGGAGGACGCTTCCGACATGAAGGCCGTCGTGATGGCCGGTGGCGAGGGCACCCGCCTGCGCCCCATGACCTCGAGCATGCCCAAGCCTCTCCTGCCGGTCGTGAACCGGCCGATCATGGAGCATGTCCTGAGGCTGCTCAAGAGGCACGGTCTCAACGAGACCGTCGTCACCGTGCAGTTTCTCGCTTCCCTCGTCCGAAATTACTTCGGGGACGGCGAAGAGCTCGGAATGGAGCTCACGTACGCCAACGAGGAGAAACCGCTCGGTACCGCGGGGAGTGTGAAGAACGCCGAGGAGGCACTGAAGGACGACGCCTTCCTCGTGATTTCGGGGGACGCGCTCACCGATTTCGACCTCAGCGACCTGATCGCCTTCCACAAGGAGAAGGGCGCCCTCGTCACCGTATGTCTGACCCGGGTGCCCAATCCGCTGGAGTTCGGCATCACGATCGTCGACGAGGAAGGCAAGGTCGAACGATTCCTGGAGAAGCCGACCTGGGGCCAGGTCTTCTCGGACACGGTGAACACGGGCATCTACGTCATGGAGCCCGAGGTCTTCGACTACGTCGAAGCGGACGTTCCCGTGGACTGGTCGGGTGACGTCTTCCCACGGCTCATGAAGGACGGCAAGCCGATCTACGGCTATGTCGCCGAGGGCTACTGGGAGGACGTCGGCACCCACGAGAGCTATGTGAAGGCCCAGGCCGACGTCCTGGAGGGCAAGGTCCAGGTCGACATCGACGGCTTCGAGATCTCCCCCGGCGTCTGGGTCGCCGAAGGGGCCGAGGTCCACCCCGACGCCGTCCTGCGCGGCCCGCTGTACATCGGCGACTACGCCAAGGTCGAGGCCACCGCGGAGATCCGCGAGCACACCGTGATCGGATCCAACGTCGTGGTGAAGAGCGGCGCCTTCCTGCACAAGGCCGTCATCCACGACAACGTCTACGTCGGGCCGCAGAGCAACCTGCGCGGCTGCGTCATCGGCAAGAACACCGACGTCATGCGGGCGGCCCGGATCGAGGACGGGGCCGTCATCGGGGACGAGTGCCTGATCGGTGAGGAATCGATCGTGCAGGGCAACGTCCGGGTCTACCCGTTCAAGACGATCGAGGCCGGCGCCTTCGTCAACACGTCCGTCATCTGGGAGTCCCGAGGACAGGCGCACCTCTTCGGAGCACGCGGAGTGTCCGGCATCCTCAACGTGGAGATCACCCCCGAGCTGGCCGTGCGGCTGGCCGGCGCGTACGCCACCACGCTGAAGAAGGGCGCGACGGTCACCACCGCCCGCGACCACTCGCGAGGGGCGCGGGCGCTCAAACGGGCGGTGATCTCCGCCCTGCAGGCCAGCGCCATCGACGTACGCGACCTGGAGAACGTGCCGCTGCCGGTGGCGCGGCAACAGACGGCGCGCGGCAGCGCCGGCGGGATCATGGTGCGGACGTCGCCGGGCGTACCCGACTCCGTCGACATCATGTTCTTCGACGAGCGCGGCGCCGACCTGTCGCAGGCGGGGCAGCGCAAGCTGGACCGGGTCTTCGCGCGCCAGGAGTACCGGCGGGCGTTCCCCGGGGAGATCGGCGACCTGTCCTTCCCGGCCAGCGTCTTCGACTCGTACACCGGCTCGCTGCTGCGCAACGTGGACACCTCGGGGATCGCCGAGGCAGGGCTCAAGGTCGTCGTGGACGCCTCCAACGGCAGCGCGGGGCTCGTCCTGCCCAGCCTGCTCGGGCGGCTCCAGGTCGACTCGCTGACGATCAACCCGGGTCTCGACGAGACCCGGCCGACCGAGTCGGCGGAGAGCCGGCGGGCCGGTCTCGTCCGGCTCGGCGAGATAGTGGCGTCGGCCAGGGCCGCGTTCGGGGTGCGGTTCGACCCGGTCGGCGAGCGGCTCTCGCTGGTCGACGAGCGCGGGCGGATCATCGAGGACGACCGGGCTCTGCTCGTCATGCTCGACCTGGTGGCCGCCGAGCGCAGGTCCGGGCGGGTCGCGCTGCCGGTGACGACGACGAGGATCGCCGAGCAGGTCGCCGCGTACCACGGCACGCAGGTCGAATGGACGACGACCTCGCCCGACGACCTCACGAGGGTCGGGCGCGAGGAGTCGACGATCTTCGGCGGAGACGGCCGGGGCGGGTTCATCGTGCCCGAGTTCAGCAGCGTCTTCGACGGGGCGGCGGCGTTCGTGCGCCTGATCGGTCTGGTGGCGCGGACGCAGCTCACCCTCAGCCAGATCGACGCGCGGATCCCGCGGGCCCACGTCCTGAAGAGGGACATCGCCACGCCGTGGGCGGTGAAGGGCCTGGTGATGCGCCGGGTGGTGGAGGCGGCCGGGGACCGGTCCGTGGACACCACCGACGGCGTGCGGGTGGTGGAGGCCGACGGGCGCTGGGTGATGGTGCTGCCCGACCCGGCGGAGGCCGTCACCCATCTGTGGGCGGAAGGTCCGGACGACGCGTCCGCCCAGGCGCTGCTGGACGAGTGGTCCGGCGTCGTCGACAGCGCAGGTCACTAGGGGGACGCGGTCCGGACGGGCCGATGGGGCCGGGAGGTGCCCGCGGGCGCCTCCCGGCCCGGCGGAGGGGCCATTCGGCGGTAGGCCGTGCGACGTGCGACGATGTGCGGCATGTCGCAGCAGCCCCCCGTTCGGAGCACAGGATCACCCCCTCCGCGCCCGGACGCGTCCATGTCGCTGCTGAACAACGTGATCGACCACGCGCTGGACGACGGATACGCGGAGGCATCGGCCCGTCGCGCCGCGGAGGGCGGCGGGCTGCCCCGTACGATCCGGGCCAAGCTGGGCCTCGCGGCCGGTCTGGTGCTCGCGGCGGCCGTGGTGACGCTCGGCGCGGCCGAGGCGCGGGTGTCCGCGCCGGTCGTGGCCAAGGAGCGGCAGGACCTGATCGACCGGATCGAGTCGGAGACCTCGGCCGCCGACAAGCTGGAGCAGGACGTCGAGCGGCTTCGCGGCGAGGTCGGCGAGCGGCAGCGCAAGGCGCTGGAGCAGCACGGCGGCGACCAGGGCGAGGTCCTCGCGCTGCTGTCGGGTGCGACCGCCGTGCACGGGCCCGGGGTGAAGCTGGTCGTGGACGACGCCAAGGGCGCCGCCGACGGCGGCGGTGGCGGTCCCCGGGAGAGCGCCGGCTTCTCGGACACGGGGCGGGTGCGCGACCGTGACATGCAGCGGATCGTCAACGGGCTGTGGGAGTCGGGCGCGGAGGCCGTCTCGATCAACGGGCAGCGGCTGACCGCGCTGTCGGCGATCAGGGCCGCGGGCGACGCCATACTGGTCGACAACAAGCCACTGGTGCCGCCGTACACCGTTCTCGCCGTCGGCGACGGACAACGGCTGAGCACCGCGTTCCAGGACAGCGCCGACGGCCAGTACCTGCACGCGCTTCAGGAGAACTTCGGGATCCGGACGAGCATCTCGGCCGAGGGCGACGTACGCCTGCCGGCCGCGCCGAGCCTGATCGTACGTACAGCAGAGCCGAGGGGAGCCGGGGCGGCCAAGGTCCCCGGGCGGGCCACGGCCGACACAGGGAAGGGCACATCTTGATCGCCGTACTGGGCCTGATCGTGGGAGTCGTGGTCGGACTGTTGGTCCGGCCCGAGGTTCCGGCGGTGGTCGAGCCCTATCTTCCGATCGCCGTGGTCGCCGCCCTGGACGCGGTCTTCGGCGGCCTGCGGGCCATGCTCGACGGGATCTTCGTCGACAAGGTCTTCGTGGTGTCGTTCCTGTCGAACGTGGTCGTGGCCGCGCTGATCGTCTTCCTCGGCGACAAGCTGGGCGTGGGCGCGCAGTTGTCGACCGGTGTGGTCGTCGTCCTCGGCATCCGGATCTTCTCCAACGCGGCCGCCATCCGGCGGCACGTGTTCCGGGCGTGAGGCCGATGAGCGAGCACGACAGGCACGACGAGTCCGACGGGGACCGCGCGGACGGCGTGAACCGCGGGAACGACGCGAACCGCGGGAACGACGCGAACCGGGCGGACGGCGGGCAGCCGGCGCCGCGTCCGGAGGAGCGTCCGTCCGCGGCCGAGGGCCCGGGTCCTCGGCGCGAGCCCCAGCAGCCCGCCGCTCCGGAGCCGCCGCCGACCCCGCCCCCGGCCCCGGCCCCCGTCCCGACTCCTGAGCCCGCCCCGGCCCCTGCGTCGGTCCCGGCCCAGGCTCCTGCCCCCACCCCGGCTCCCGACCGGCCCGAGATCTCCGGTCGGCAGCGGCTGGCCGCGAGTCTGTGGCCGCCGCGGGTGACGCGGGCCCAACTGGTGGTCGCCCTGCTGCTGTTCGTGCTCGGCCTCGGTCTGGCCATCCAGGTCAGCTCCACCAGCGACAACAGCGCGCTGCGCGGCGCCCGCCAGGAGGACCTGGTGCGGATCCTCGACGAGCTCGACGACCGCACCCAGCGCCTGGAGGACGAGAAGACGCGCCTGGACGGCCAGCGCTCGGAGCTGGAGTCCAGCTCCGACCAGGCCGAGGAGGCGCGCAAGCAGACCCAGGAGAAGCAGCAGCAGCTCGGCATCCTGGCCGGCACCGTCGCCGCCGAGGGCCCCGGCATCACCCTGACGATCACGGACTCCAGCGGCGCCATCGAGTCGGACATGCTGCTCGACGCGATCCAGGAGCTGCGCGCCGCGGGCGCGGAGGCCATCCAGGTCGACGGTGTGCGGGTGGTCGCGGACAGCTACTTCTCGGGAAGTGGCAGCGACATGCGGATCGATGGAACGAAGGTGACCGCTCCGTACGTCTTCAAGGTCATCGGCAAGCCGGAGGATCTCGAGCCCGCGCTCAACATCCCCGGCGGAGTCGTCCAGACACTGGAGAAGGAGCAGGCCACGGCCACGGTGCAGCGTTCCGGGAAGATCGTCGTCGACGCCTTGCGGCCTGCGAAGCGGCCTGACTACGCTCAGTCGTCCTCGCAGTGAGGCGGGGGCGGATGACGGTCACGCGACAAGCGCAGGACGTTGCGGGGGGTCGCCGCACCACAAGGGTGGTGCGTGGTGGAAACTGTCGAGTGGTTACGGACGTTGTGAAGATGTCCGGGTCGGCAGGTGTGTTGAGTCAGGGTTCGTCCTGCCCCACGGGCGGGTCTGTTTCGGTCAAGGGGAATCGCCCGTGAAGTGGTTTTCGAAGTTGTTCGGCAAGAGCGCAAGCGAGGACGGCGGCAACGCCAGGCACCGCGCGCCGCGCCACGGCCAGAGCGAGGAGCAGGGCGGCGAGCGCCCGCTCTTCCGCGACGAGGTCGGCGGCCAGGGCGGTGACGTTCCGGGCGCGCCGGGCGCGTCGTCTGTTGACCCTGCCGGTGCCGCGCGCATAGGTTTCGGAGAACCATCAACCTCAGGTACGGGTGGAGGGTTTGTGTCCGACCCGTACGCGACACAGACCTCCGCGGGGCAGCCGCGGCAGGAGGGCGCGTCCATGCCGGTGTGCACGAGGTGCGGTCACCGCAATACGGCGGACAGCCGCTTCTGCTCCCACTGCGGTGCGCCGCTGCGGGGCGGACTGGTTCCGGAGCGGGCCTCCGAGACCACCTCGACGATCTCCATCTCGGGGCTCGAGGCCTACGACGCGGAGGTCACCGGGCAGACCGCCCTCCCGTCGCTGTCGGCCGAGGCGCTGGCCGCGGTCGAGGCCCTGCCGGGCGGTGCGGCGCTGCTGATCGTGCGCCGCGGTCCGAACTCGGGCAGCCGCTTCCTCCTGGACGGCGAGCTGACCACGGCCGGCCGTCACCCGCAGAGCGACATCTTCCTGGACGACGTGACCGTCTCGCGTCGCCACGTGGAGTTCCGTCGGCAGCCGGACGGCACCTTCCAGGTGTCGGACGTCGGCAGCCTCAACGGCACCTACGTCAACCGGGAGCCGATCGAGTCGGTCTCGGTCGTGCTGACCAACGGTGACGAGGTGCAGATCGGCAAGTACCGGCTCGTGTTCTTCGCGAGCCAGCGGGGCGTGTGACGCCCCGGAGAACCTTCAGGGAAGGTCCATGCTGCGAACACCGACGGGCGGTGCCGGACACGGCACCGCCGCCGCGGGCGAGCTGGTCAGCATCGGTACGGTGCTGAGCCGGCTGCGCGACGAGTTTCCCGAAGTGACCATCTCCAAGATCCGGTTCCTGGAGGCCGAGGGGCTCGTCGAGCCCCAGCGCACGGCCTCCGGGTACCGGAAGTTCAGCCCGCGGGACGTCGAGCGGCTCGCTCAGATCCTGCGGATGCAGCGGGACCACTACCTCCCGCTGAAGGTCATCCGCGAGCACCTGGACGCCCTGGAGCGCGGGGAGCAGATCAGGCTGCCCTCGCCGAGTCCGCAGCGGGACCTGCTCGACGGGGCCTGGGACACCGAGGGCGACCGGCCCACCGCCGCCCGGATCGGCCGCGCGGAACTGCTCGCCGCCGCCGAGGTCACCGAGGTCGAGCTGGTCGAGTGGGAGTCGTACGGACTGATCGCCCCGATCGAGGGCGGCGGCTACGACGCCGAGACCGTGACCGTCGCCAAACTGCTGGCGGATCTGGGGAGATTCGGTCTGGAACCCCGGCATCTGAGGGCGGTCAAGGCCGCCGCGGAGCGCGAGGCCGGGCTGGTCGAGCAGATGGTCGCACCGCTGCGCCGGCACCGTAATCCGCAGACCAGGGCCCATGCCGAGGCGACCGCCAAGGAGCTCGCCGGACTCTCCGTACGCCTTCACGCGGCACTGGTCCAGACCGCGCTGGGAGTGCGGCTCCAGTGATCCGAGGACGGCCCGACTACCCAAACCGGTCGGGCACGTCCTAGGGTTGCTGTGTGAACGAGCTCGACGTTGTGGGTGTCCGGGTGGAAATGCCCTCCAACCAGCCGATCGTGCTCCTGCGTGAAGTGGGAGGCGATCGGTACCTCCCCATCTGGATCGGACCGGGAGAGGCGACCGCCATCGCCTTCGCCCAGCAGGGCATGGCCCCTGCCAGGCCGCTGACGCACGACCTCTTCAAGGACGTGCTGGAGGCCGTGGGCCAGGAGCTCACCGAGGTCCGCATCACGGATCTGCGTGACGGGGTCTTCTACGCCGAGCTGGTCTTCGCCAGCGGTGTCGAGGTGAGTGCCCGGCCGTCCGACGCGATAGCGCTCGCCCTGCGCACCGGGACGCCGATCTACGGCAGTGACGGTGTGCTCGACGACGCGGGGATCGCGATTCCGGACGAGCAGGAGGACGAGGTGGAGAAGTTCCGCGAGTTCCTCGACCAGATCTCACCGGAGGACTTCGAGACCGGCAGTCAGTAGGCCCGCACGGCCCTGGCCGAAGCCGTCCTGTCGGCACATTCGAGTAGCCTTTCCCCGGAGAGGGGCACGTGAAACCACTCTCAGGGTGATTATCACTCGGCGTGCCGAGTGTGGCGATCGTTGACGCACCCCGAGTGACTGCCTACCTTCGAGTGGGCAGGTCAAGGACGGAGGGTCGGCGTGATGAGCAGCGGCGACGGTACGGCAGGGGGCTTCCTGGGGCGTGCCCCCGGGGAGAAGGGCCCGTATCCGCTTCACGGCAGTGTGGGCGACCTCGGCGGGGACGTGAGCTCCGGCCCGGAGGAAGTCGGCTACCGCGGGCCCACGGCCTGTGCGGCGGCCGGCATCACCTATCGGCAGCTGGACTACTGGGCGCGCACGGGGCTCGTCGAGCCGAGCGTGCGGCCGGCGTACGGATCCGGGACGCAGCGGCTCTACAGCTTCCGCGACGTCGTGGTCCTCAAGATCGTCAAGCGCTTCCTGGACACCGGGGTGGCGCTGCAGAACATCCGGGCGGCCGTGCAGCACCTGCGGGCCCGGGGCTTCCGCGACCTGGAGCGCATGACGCTCATGAGCGACGGGGCCACGGTGTACGAGTGCTCCTCGCCGGACGAGGTCGTGGACCTGCTCCAGGGCGGTCAGGGCGTCTTCGGGATCGCCGTCGGCGTGGTGTGGCGGGACGTCGAGGCGGCGCTCTCGCAGCTGCACGGCGAGCGCATCGACACCGGCGAGACGCTGATCGGGCACAACCCGGCGGACGAGCTGGCGCGGCGGCGCCGGGACCGGGCGGTCTGAGCTTCCGCGGCGGGTCCGCGGCGGGTCCGTGGGCCCGCCTCCGGGCCCGCTCTCGGGCCTGTCGGGACGCGCGGGGCGCGGGCGCCGGTGCGTTGTCAGTGGCGTAGGGCAGCATCGGAGGCGTGAGAGCCGCGCCCACCATCCTGCACCTCGACATGGACGCCTTCTTCGCCGCGGCGGAGCAGGCGTCGAAGCCGAGCCTGCGCGGGAAGCCGGTGGTGGTGGGCGGCCTCGGGCCGCGCGGAGTGGTCGCGACGGCCTCGTACGAGGCGCGGCGCTTCGGGGTGCACTCGGCGATGCCCATGGCGCAGGCGCGGCGCCTCGCGCCGAACGCGGCCTATCTGGTGCCCCGCTTCGCCTTCTACCGGGCGATCAGCGGGCAGGTCATGGAGCTGCTCGGGCGGCTCTCGCCCCTCGTCGAGCCGCTCAGCCTGGACGAGGCCTTCGTGGACCTGGAGGCCGGCGGGCTCGCCGACGACAGCGCGAGCGCGCGGGCGACGGGGGAGCGGCTGCGGCGGGACATCCTCGCGACGACCGGTCTGACCGGGTCGGTCGGACTGGCCGGGTCCAAGATGCTGGCGAAGATCGCCTCCGAGGAGGCCAAGCCGGACGGACTGCTGCTGATCGAGCCCGGTACGGAACGGGAGCTGATCGGGCCGCGTTCGGTCCGGATCATCCCCGGCGTCGGGCCGGCCACCGGGGAGCATCTGCGCAGGGCCGGGATCGTCACGGTCACCGACGTGGTCGAGGCGGGCGAGGACGAGCTCGTACGGCTCCTGGGGCGGGCGCACGGGGGCTCGCTGTACCTGATGGCCCTCGGGCACGACGACCGGCCCGTGGTGGCCGAGCGGGACGCGAAGTCGGTCTCCGTGGAGGACACCTTCGACGTGGACCTGCACGACCGGCTGCGGATCCGGCTGGAGGTGGAGCGGCTCGCGGAGCGGTGCGTCGCGCGGCTGCGGGGCTCGGGGCACTCGGGGCGGACCATCGTCCTGAAGGTGCGGCGGTACGACTTCTCGACGCTCACGCGCTCCGAGACGCTGCGGGGGCCGACGGACGACCCCGTGGTGGTCCGGGAGGCCGCGGCGCGGCTCCTCGACCTCGTGGACACCACGGGCGGGGTGCGGCTGCTGGGGGTCGGGGTGAGCGGGCTCGCCGACTACACCCAGGAGGACCTGTTCGCGCAGGCCGAGGCGGAGGCCCGGGCCGAGGCTGAAGCGCAGGCCCAGGCGGAAGCGCAGGCCCAGGCGGAAGCGCGGGCCGAGGCGGAGGCCGCCCCTGGGGACCCCGCGGGCCCCGGGACGCCCGAGCCAGCGCCCCCCACGGCCACCGAGACCGCCGAGCGGCACTGGGCGCCGGGGCGGGACGTGCGGCACGCCGAGTACGGGGCCGGGTGGGTGCAGGGGAGCGGGGTCGGGCGGGTCACCGTGCGGTTCGAGGAGCCGGGGGCGGTGGTGCCGGGGCGGGTGCGGACGTTCTCCGTGGACGATCCGGATCTGGAGCTCTCGGATCCGTTGCCCTTGGTGGAGGGGACCGACGCGGACACGGGGTGAGGCCCGGCCTCCCGGCCGGGCTCGGCGGTCCTCCCGTGGGCGCTACGCGTCCTCCTGGCCCGCCAGGCGGCCGAAGTCCCGGGGGGCGTCCTGGGGGGTGTCCTGGGGCGGCGGCGGGAGGGCCAGGCTGTAGTGGCGGTAGAGCTGGAGCTCCTGTTCGGGGGAGAGGTGGCGGCCCACGCCGAAGTCGGGGGCGTCCTTGATGAGGGCCCGCTCGTACGGGATGTGGAGTCCGTCGCTCACCAGCTCGCTCGGCTCCAGGGGGACGAACGCGTCGCGGCTGAACAGGCCGGTGCGCACGGCGGCCCATTCGGGGACGCCCGTCGCGTCGTCCAGGTACACCTCGTCCACGGTCCCGATCTTGTGTCCGTTCCGGTCGAACGCCTTGCGGCCGATCAGGCTGCGCGGATCGATATCGGTCTGCACGGTCCCTCCAACTGGTCGCAACTGCTCTACACCCCTACGAAAGTGCACAACTGGGATGTCGGCCACTTGAGCGATGCCAGGCTCAACCGCGCTGGTAGGCTGGCTGTGGCTGTCGACCCTGCGCGGGAGAGTCCGCCGAAGAAACCTTTCGGTGGCGCCGAAGGAGCAAATCCTCCCCGGAATCTCTCAGGCCCCTGTACCGCGCGGACGAGGTCACTCTGGAAAGCAGGGCGGGCGTCGACGGCATCCGCTCTCACCGACGGTGAAAGCCGGTCTTGCCGTTTGGCGTGGCCGGTGAAGCTCTCAGGTTGAGATGACAGAGGGGGAGGCCGTCCGGGCACCCGCGCCGTGGTGCCCCTCGCAGGTCGTGACGACCAGGAGGCCCCCGCAGCATGACCGCCAACCGCATTCCGCTCTCCGAGCTCGAGCAGGGCATTCCCTTCGAGCAGCGGCACATCGGGCCCGACGCCGAGGCTCGCGCGAAGATGCTCGCCCAGGTCGGGTACGGCTCCCTCGACGAGCTGACGGCCGCGGCCGTGCCGGACGTCATCAAGAACGCCGCGGCCCTCGGCCTGCCGGCCGCCCGCACCGAGGCCGAGGTACTGGCCGAGCTCCGCGAGCTCGCCGACCGCAACCAGGTGCTCGCCCCGATGATCGGCCTCGGCTACTACGGGACCTTCACGCCGCCGGTGATCCTCCGGAACGTCATGGAGAACCCGGCCTGGTACACCGCGTACACGCCGTACCAGCCGGAGATCTCGCAGGGCCGCCTGGAGGCCCTGCTGAACTTCCAGACCATGGTCGCCGACCTCACCGGTCTGCCCACCTCCGGCGCCTCGCTGCTCGACGAGGGCACCGCGGCCGCCGAGGCCATGGCGCTGTCCCGCCGCGTCGGCAAGGTCAAGAACGGCGTGTTCCTCGTCGACGCCGACGCCCTGCCGCAGACCATCGCCGTCATCCAGACCCGCGCCGAGCCCACCGGGGTCGAGGTCGTCGTCGCCGACCTGTCGGCCGGCGTCCCCGCCGAGATCGCCGAGCGCGGCGTCTTCGGCGTGCTGCTCCAGTACCCGGGTGCCTCCGGCGCCGTCCGCGACATCAAGCCGGTCATCGACCAGGCCCACGAGCTCGGCGCGATCGTCACCGTCGCCGCCGACCTGCTCGCGCTGACCCTGCTCGCCTCGCCCGGTTCGCTCGGCGCCGACATCGCCGTCGGCACCACGCAGCGCTTCGGAGTCCCGATGGGCTTCGGCGGTCCGCACGCCGGCTACATGGCGGTCCAGGACAAGCACGCCCGCTCGCTCCCCGGCCGCCTGGTCGGCGTCTCCGTGGACGCCGACGGCAACCGGGCGTACCGCCTGGCCCTGCAGACCCGCGAGCAGCACATCCGCCGCGAGAAGGCCACCAGCAACATCTGCACCGCCCAGGTGCTGCTCGCCGTCATGGCCGGCATGTACGCGGTCTACCACGGCCCGGAGGGCCTGAAGGGGATCGCGCGCCGCACCCACCGGTACGCCGCCGTCCTGGCCGCCGGTCTGAGGGCGGGCGGCGTGGAGCTGGTCCAGGGCGCCTTCTTCGACACCCTCACCGCCCGGGTGCCGGGCCGCGCGGACGCCGTCGTCGCGGCCGCCCGTGAGGCCGGGGTCAACCTGTACCGCGTCGACGCCGACCTGGTCTCCCTGTCCTGTGACGAGACCACCACCCGCGCGCAGCTCGCCGCCGTCTGGGGCGCCTTCGGCGTCACCGCCGACATCGAGGCCCTGGACGCCGCCACCGAGGACGCGCTGCCCGTCGACGCGCTCCGCTCGGACGTGTTCCTGACCCACCCGGTCTTCCACGCGCACCGCTCCGAGACCTCGATGCTGCGCTACCTGCGCCGCCTCTCGGACCGCGACTACGCGCTCGACCGCGGCATGATCCCGCTCGGCTCCTGCACCATGAAGCTGAACGCGACCACCGAGATGGAGTCGGTGACCTGGCCCGAGTTCGGCCAGATGCACCCGTTCGCCCCGGTCGAGCAGGCCGGCGGCTACCTCACGCTCATCACCGAGCTGGAGGAGCGTCTCGCCGAGGTCACCGGCTACGACAAGGTCTCCATCCAGCCGAACGCCGGCTCGCAGGGCGAGCTGGCCGGTCTGCTGGCCGTCCGCGCGTACCACCGCGCCAACGGCGACCTGCAGCGCACGGTCTGTCTCATCCCGTCCTCCGCGCACGGCACCAACGCCGCCTCCGCGGTGATGGCCGGCATGAAGGTCGTCGTCGTCAAGACCGCCGACGACGGCGAGGTCGACGTCGCGGACCTGCGCGCCAAGATCCAGCAGTACCGCGACGAGCTGTCCGTGCTGATGATCACCTACCCGTCCACGCACGGTGTCTTCGAGGAGCACGTCGCCGACATCTGCGCCGAGGTCCACGAGGCCGGCGGTCAGGTGTACGTCGACGGCGCCAACCTCAACGCGCTGGTCGGCCTCGCCAAGCCGGGCAAGTTCGGCGGCGACGTCTCGCACCTGAACCTGCACAAGACCTTCTGCATCCCGCACGGCGGCGGCGGCCCGGGCGTCGGCCCGGTCGGCGTGCGCGCGCACCTCGCCCCGTACCTGCCGAACCACCCGCTCCAGCCCACCGCGGGCCCGGAGACCGGCGTCGGCCCGATCTCGGCCGCCCCGTGGGGCTCCGCCGGCATCCTGCCGATCTCCTGGTCGTACGTGCGCCTGATGGGCGGCGAGGGCCTCAAGCGCGCCACCCAGGTGGCCGTGCTCGCGGCGAACTACATCGCCAAGCGCCTGGAGCCGCACTACCCGGTGCTCTACACCGGCCCGGCCGGCCTGGTCGCCCACGAGTGCATCGTGGACCTGCGCCCGCTGTCCAAGGCGACCGGCGTCAGCGTCGACGACATCGCCAAGCGTCTGATCGACTACGGCTTCCACGCGCCGACCATGTCGTTCCCGGTGGCCGGCACGCTGATGATCGAGCCGACCGAGTCCGAGGACCTGAGCGAGCTCGACCGCTTCTGCGACACGATGATCGCGATCCGGGCCGAGATCGAGAAGGTCGCCTCCGGCGAGTGGCCGGTCGAGGACAACCCGCTGAGCAACGCCCCGCACACCGCGGCGGCGCTGGGCGGCGAGTGGAACCACCCGTACACCCGTGACGAGGCGGTCTTCCCGGCCGGTGTCTCGGCCGCCGACAAGTACTGGCCGCCGGTCCGCCGGATCGACGGCGCCTTCGGCGACCGCAACCTGGTCTGCTCCTGCCCGCCGCTGGACGAGTACGACCACTGAGCACGACCCTGAGCACGACGTGAGGGCCGGTCCGGAGCTTTCTCCGGGCCGGCCCTCGGCGTTTCCTCGGGGTGGCTCAGGCCGCCGTCGTCACACTGGCCGCCGTCAGCGGCCGGTGCGGGGCGATGATCTGGCCGTCCGGCAGCAGCTCACCGGTGTCCTCGAAGAGCAGGACCCCGTTGCACAGCAGGCTCCAGCCCTGCTCCGGGTGGTGTGCCACGAGACGTGCCGCCTCCCGGTCGGTGGAGTGGGCGGTGGGACAGGCGGGCTGGTGCTGGCACATGGGTGGGTTCTTTCGCTGCGTCGTGGTGGATGTCCTGCGGCTCTTACGATGCATCGCCGCCCCCGTAGGTCGGTTCGGTTCCGGTCCAGTCTTGCCCCATGGACGGTGTTCCGCAGGTATTTCACGGCAGCTCGTCCTCTCCTGGGAAGACGCATCACCCGCAGGGGCGGTTCAGCTCAACTGCACGGTCTCTTCGGGGGGTTCGGGGTGGTCCGAGCGGGCTAGTCCGAACGGGAGGGGGTGTCGGACAGCAGTGCGCCCCGGGGCCGTCGGCTCCCGGGGCGCGGCCCGCGCGCGGGGTGGATCAGGCGGGCGCCGCGGAACCCAGGAGCGGCGGCGGCGCGAGGCGCAGGCTGAGCACGGGCAGGAGGTCGGCGACCCGGTAGGGGCGGTCGGCGGCGATCCCGGGCGGTGCGGGGGAGAGCGGCACGAGCAGGTCGGCCGCGCCGGGCACGGCGGTGTGCCCGTCGGCGTCCGGGTCGGCGTGCAGCCACAGGGTCAGCATGTACAGCTGCGGTACGGACAGGAGCCGAGGCTGGTACGGGGTGAGCAGCGCCTCGGCCTGGATCAGGGCCCGTTCGGTGGCGGCGACGTAGGGGCCTTCGAAGAAGTGGGAGAAGGACCAGCCGTCGGGGGTGGGCCGGGTGTCCGCGGCGGCGATGGCGCGGTCCCCGTTCCTGATCAGGAAGCGCCACCCGGCCAGCCGGGTGTGGGGCGGCCCGCCGGCCGGGCCGGGGGCGCCGGCGACTCCCAGCACGTGGACGGGCAACGGCAGTTCGGGGCTCAGCGGTCCCTGAGCGGCTCGCAGTGCGGGGGTGCGGGTCTCGCTCACGGCGGTCGGCGAGCCGAGGGCCGTGAGGACACTGCGAAGGGCCGGCGCGGGGGCCGGGGAGGGTCGGAGCATGATGGGTCGCCTCTCACTCAGGAGACACGGTGACGCGTGGGCAGGTACGACGGCGCTGTCGGCGACGGGGCCAGAGCAGGGGGCCATGAGGTCATGGCCGGGCGCCAACACTCTGCCTCGTGCGCGGAGTTTATACGACACGTGTTCACACAGTGTTTCCGCTAGACGGCGCCGATATTCCTGGCAAGGAGTCATCCGGTCGTATTTCCACGGTGATTCAGTGGAATGCGGGCGTCCGGAGGAACGTCTGCCTGCGGTTTGTCGCAGGAGGGGGTCGGCCGAATCCTGATCCCCCGGTGCGGGGCAATATGACTTTGGTATATGTCAATTGCCCGGTGCTCTCGGGTACTGCCGGTGGAGAGCTCGTCCACCCTATCGGCCAACGTGTCGCACCCGCAGGCGTTATGGATCAGTCGGGTGGGCATCATCGTCCGTGACGCTCGCGGCCGTCGTGGCGGCTGCCCACTCGGGGAGGGACCCTTCGATGGGGGAGAAGGTCGTGACGGACGGGTTCGGCCCGGCCGACCGACAGCGCTACCGCCGAAAGCTGCAGCAGTGTCTCGCGGGACTCGCGAGACTCCTGGCGGAGAAACGATTCGACCGGCCGCGCAATCTCATGGGCATGGAGATCGAACTCAATCTCGCGGGCGAGGACGGCCTGCCCAGGATGCTCAACGCGCCGGTGCTCGACCGTATCGCGAGCCCCGATTTCCAGACCGAACTCGGATTGTTCAATCTGGAAGTGAACATCGCCCCGCACCGGCTCGGCGGCCATGTTTTCGACCGGCTCGCCGAGGAACTCAGGACCGGGCTCGGATATGCCGACCGCAAGGCCGCCGAACTCGGCGCCGGCGTCGTCATGATCGGAATACTGCCGACGCTCACGCGGGACGACGCGGTCCTCGACAACCTTTCCGCCGCCGACCGCTACAAGCTGCTCAACGACCAGATCCTGGTGGCCCGCGGGGAGGATTTCACGCTCGACATCCACGGGGTGGAGCGACTGCTCTGCACCTCGTCGTCGATCGTGCCCGAGGCGGCCTGTACGTCGGTGCAGCTGCACCTCCAGGTGACCCCGCCCCGCTTCGCCTCCGTGTGGAACGCGGCGCAGGCCATCGCCGGGGTCCAGATCGCGGTCGGCGCCAACGCGCCCTTCCTCTTCGGCCGGGAGCTGTGGCGGGAGTCCCGGCCGCCGCTGTTCACCCAGGCCACCGACACCAGGACCCCGGAGCTCCAGGCCCAGGGGGTGCGCCCGCGGACCTGGTTCGGCGAGCGCTGGGTGGATTCGGCGTACGACCTCTTCGAGGAGAACCTGCGCTACTTCCCCGCCCTGCTGCCGCTGTGCGACGAGGAGGACCCGCTGCGCGTCCTGGACGAGGGCGGGGTGCCCAAGCTGCACGAGCTGATCCTGCACAACGGCACCGTCTACCGCTGGAACCGGCCCGTGTACGGCTGGGTCGACGGCGTCCCGCACCTCAGGGTGGAGAACCGGGTGCTGCCGGCCGGGCCGACCGTCACCGACGTCGTCGCCAACGCCGTCTTCTACTACGGGCTGGTCCGGGCGCTCGCCGACGACACCCGCCCGATCTGGAAGCGGATGGCGTTCCAGGACGCCGAGCACAACTTCGACACCGCGTGCCGCCACGGCATCGAGGCCGAGCTGCGCTGGCCGCGCTCCGGCCGCTCGGGCGGCGTCGCGACCGTACCGGCGGTGCGGCTGGTCCTCGACGAGCTGCTGCCGCTTGCGGCGGCCGGGCTCGACGCCTGGCACGTGGAGCCGCGGGACCGCGACTTCTACCTGGGCGTGATCGAGGAGCGCTGCCGACGTCGGGTCAACGGGGCCTCGTGGCAGGCGGACACCTTCCACCGGGCGCTGGACTCCGGACTGGACCGCGCGGCGGCGCTCGCGGCGACCACCCGCCGCTACCGCGAGCTGATGCTGACCGGCGAGCCCGTGCACAGCTGGCCGGTGGGGGTGAGGGCCGCCTCGTAGGTAGGGTTCCCGTACCCGGGTCGCTGTGGGGAATGGGAGACAGGTGTGGTGTCGGAGCAACGAGTGGTGGACGCTTCCCTGCCCCCGGACGGCCTCCCGCGCCGGGTCCTGCGCGACGAGACGCTGATCGTCCTCGCGCTGTCCCTCGGCGCGAGCGGGGTCTCCGCCCTCATCAGCTTCATCGGCTCGCTGACCAAGCCCGGCGCCCTCAAGGAGCAGGCGGCCACGCTCAACGGCTCCTACGCGCCCGGGCGGCCCTGGCTGGACCTGTCCTGGCAGCTGTTCGGCATCGCCACCGCGCTCGTCCCGGTCGTCCTCGTCGCGCATCTGCTGCTGCGCGAGGGCGCCGGGACGCGCGGGCTGCGGGCGATCGGCTTCGACCGCACCCGGCCGTGGCCGGACCTGGGGCGCGGGGCGCTGGTCGCGGCCGGCATCGGCAGCGCCGGCCTGGCCTTCTACCTGGGGGCGCGGGCGACCGGGTTCAACCTCACGGTGGTGCCCGAATCGCTGCCGGACGTGTGGTGGAAGTACCCCGTCCTGGTGCTGTCCGCGATCCAGAACTCCGTGCTGGAGGAGGTCGTGGTCGTCGGCTATCTGCTGCGCCGGCTCGACCAGTTGGGCTGGTCGCCGAGGTCCTCGATGGCGGCGAGCGCGGTGCTGCGCGGCTCGTACCACCTCTACCAGGGCATCGGCGGCTTCATCGGCAACATGGTGATGGGCGTGGTGTTCGTGTGGCTCTACCGGCGCTGGGGTCGGGTGGGGCCGCTGGTGGTCGCGCACGCGCTGCTCGACATCGTGGCCTTCGTCGGCTACGGGCTGCTCGCCGGGAAGGTGGGGTGGCTGCCCACACCGTGACGTGGGAGCCCGCACCGTGACGTGGCCGCCCACGCAGTGAGGCGGCGGCCACACCGTGACGTGGCCGCCACGCCGTGACGTGGGAGCCCGCACCGTGACGTGGGAGCCCACACCGTGACGTGGCCGCCACGCCGTGACGTGGGAGCCCGCACCGTGACGTGGGAGCCCACACCGTGACGTGCCCGCCCACGCCGTGACGTGGGAGCCCGCACCGTGACGTGGCCGCCCACGCAGTGAGGCGGCGGACCGTCGCGGGCGGCGGGCCAAGACGACGAGGGGCGTACGGCATCGGCCGTACGCCCCTCGTCGCGTCCGGGGTCAGCCGTGCAGTTCGCCGTCGATGACGGTGACCGCGTGGCCGTTGAGGAGGGTGCGGTCGCCACGCAGCCGGGTGCGGACGACGCCGGTGCGCGCGCCGCCCTGGAAGCCGGTCAGCTCGTCGCGGCCGAAGCGGGCGGACCAGTAGGGCGCGAGGGCGGTGTGGGCGCTGCCCGTCACCGGGTCCTCGTCGATGCCGACGGCCGGGAAGAAGCCGCGCGAGACGAACTGGTAGGCGCCTTCGGGCCGGTCGGCGATCGCGGTGGCGATGATCCCGCGCTCGGACAGGACGGCGAGGGCGGCGAAGTCCGGGGCGAGGGCCCGCACGGTCGCCTCGTCGCGGAGCTCGACGACCAGGTCGCCGATGTGGGCGGCGGTGTCGTGGACGGCGACGGGCTCGGCACCGAGCGCCTTCGCCAGGCCCTCCGGGGCGTCCACCCGGGTCAGCGAGGAGGTCGGGAAGTCCAGCGTCAGGGTGCCGTCGGGCTCGGCGGTGGCGCTGAGGATCCCGCAGCGGGCCGCGAAGCGGACCGTGCCGGTCGCGGTGCCCGTGGTGTGCAGCACGTGGGCGGTGGCCAGGGTGGCGTGGCCGCACAT
This sequence comes from Streptomyces sp. NPDC093111, assembly GCF_040683955.1. NCBI lineage: Bacteria > Bacillati > Actinomycetota > Actinomycetes > Kitasatosporales > Streptomycetaceae > Streptomyces > Streptomyces sp. NPDC093111. Next base: position 19,134 of record NZ_JBFBNW010000006.1, read on the forward strand.
GTCGACCTCGGTGGTCGGGGTGAACCAGCGCAGCGCCCAGTCCGCGTCGCCGCCGGGCGGCAGCGGGTGGGCGAAGGCGGTCTCCGAGAGGTTGACCTCGGCGGCCACCTGCTGGAGCCAGGCGTCGTCCGGGAAGGAGTCGAGGAGCAGGACTCCGGCGGGGTTGCCGGAGAAGGGCCGGTCGGTGAAGGCGTCGACGATTCGAATCCGCATGTGCCGGACCGTACCGGAGGGACGAAAGCACAGGCCAAGGCCAATCGCGGAGCACTGGACCGGTCGGCGACGGGGCCGGTCGGCGGGCCGGTGGACGCTCGGCTGTTGCTCACCGAACAGTTCCGATATATCGTCGAGGCATCGCGACAGTTCAACGATGGAATCCCGATGGAAGGAGCGTTGCGATGCGTACCTACGGAAACGAGCACGGGCACGGCCACGGAGGCGGGCGCGGAAACTGCGGACCCGGCCCTCGTGGTGAATTCGAAGGGCGCCGCGCCGCCTTCGGCCCCTTCGGGCCGGGCTTCGGCGGCGGCCCCTGGGGCGGCGGCGGCTTCGGCGGGCGTGGGCGCGGCGGAGGCCGCGGCCGGGCGCGGCGCGGCGATGTGCGCGCCTCGATCCTGGCCCTGCTGAAGGACCGCCCGATGCACGGCTACGAGATGATCCAGGAGATCGGCGAGCGCAGCGGCGGGGCCTGGAAGCCCAGCCCCGGCTCGGTCTACCCGACGCTCCAGATGCTGGAGGACGAGGGCCTGATCACCAGCGAGAGCGAGGGCGGCAAGAAGCTGTTCACGCTCACCGACGCCGGACGCGCGGAGGCCGAGGCGGGGCCCGAGGCCCCGTGGGAGGAGGCCGGGCGCGGTGTCGACTGGGAGGCCGTGAACGAGATCCGGCAGGCCGGCTTCGGCCTGATGGAGGCCTTCGGTCAGGTCTGGAAGACCGGCACGCCCGAGCAGCGGCAGAAGGCCGTCGAGGTCATCAACGAAGCCCGCAAGAAGCTGTACCTCATCCTGGCCGACGAGCGCTGATCCGGACGGCGGGAGCGAGGGGCCCCGCGGCGACACGCCGCGGGGCCCCTCGTCGTACGGAGCGCGCCGGTCAGGCGACCAGGCCGGCCAGCTTGCGCAGGGACTCGGTCAGCGCCGCCGTGGCCGAGTCCTTGAGCTTGCCCGCCATCAGGGAGACGGCCGCACCCGTGAACTCCCCTTCGATCCGTACGGTGGTGGCCCCGCCGTCCGCGGTGAGGGCGTAGCGGGTGCCGACGGTCACGCCCATCGGCCCCTTGCCGCGGATCGCGAACACCCGGCCCGTCTCCAGCTCCTCCACCGTCCAGGTCACCTCGGCCGGGAAGCCCATGAGCTTCATGTTCTCGGCGAAGGTCGCGCCCGCCTCCAGGGTGGCCGGGCCACCGTTCGGGAAGTTGGTGTGGGTGGCGTTCCATTCCCCGTACGAGGCGAAGTCGGTGAGCTGCGCCCACACCTTCTCGGCCGGAGCCTCGATCCGTGCCTCCGCGCTGACTTCGGCCATACGACCACCCCTTCACGCGTACCAGTCGGCTTTCGGTGTCGCGGAACGTAGCGTCGGCGGCGTCAACATTCAATACTGATGAACCGTCAGTTCTGCGGGCTCGTCACCGATCCACCAGATCTGCGCCGAGTCGAAGCGGTCCGAGGCGCGGGGGCCGCCGCTCTCGTCGTGGCAGTGGAAGGCGGCCCAGAAGAGGTCGGCCGGCAGCGCCGCCCGCGGTGCGTACACGCGGTAGACGTACTGCCGCCCGTCGAGCGCGAGGAGGGCCACCATCCAGAACATGCCTGGAGGACGATACGGGACGGTCCGGCGGTTGCGCACGGGGCGCGGGGCGAAGGCAAGGCGGCGCGCTACCCCGAGGGAGAAGTCGCGCGATCTCATCCGTAAGGAGGAGGAACCGATCGTCCGTGCCCACCTCCGGTGGGACGCGCACATGCTTCTCGCCGGGGATGCCCCGGCTTGTCGGGACTGATGAGGTGGAAGGGTGCGATTTCCCGTCCCTCCCGAACCTGCCCCCGGCAGGCCCGGCCCGCCCGGCGTCCCCGGCCCCTCGCTGCCCCGGCTGCCCGCCGTACGCCGCGCCGAGCTCACGGACGCGCTCACCGTCGAGCTGGTGACCGCGGTGACGGGCGCCCGGCGACGTGCCCTGCGGGACGGGGACCGGCAGGTCGACACCGCCCATCTGCTGCACTCCCTGGTCGAGGCCGACCCGGAGACCGCCGCCGCCTTCGAGAGCCCCCACCAACGGGCCCGGGTGCTCGGCTACCTCGTCCAGCGCTCCATCGGCTACGGGCTGCGCTGGCAGCGCTCCGTCGAGGACACCGGCTCGGACCTGCCCGTCCTGCGGGGCGCCGAGAACGCCGCCGCGGGCTGGTCCCCGGCCGCCGCGGCCGCCCTCGCCGGCGCCTTCGAACGGGCCGCGTCGCGCGGCGACGGCCGGGTCCGCGGACTCGACCTGCTCGCCGCGCTCGCCGCCGATCCCGGCAACCGGGCCGCCGAGGTGCTCCGCCGCGCGGGCGTCGACCGGCACGATCTGGCCGCCCGCACCGGGGAGCTGTCTCAACAGGTGTAACGGGGGTTACGCACCTGACGGCGTCCTGTCATGATGGCCCGATGCACGCGTCTCAGGAGAAAAACGCAGGCCTGGGACTCGCCCTGGTCTCCGCCGTCGCCTTCGGCGGTTCAGGAGTGGCGGCCAAGCCGCTCATCGAGGCGGGGCTCGACCCGCTCCACGTGGTGTGGCTCCGGGTGGCCGGTGCCGCCCTCGTCATGCTGCCGGTGGCCTGGCGCCACCGCGACCTGGTGCGCCGCAAGCCCGCCCTGCTCGCCGGCTTCGGACTGCTCGGCGTCGCCGGCGTCCAGGGCTTCTACTTCGCCTCCATCTCCCGCATCCCGGTCGGGGTGGCGCTCCTCATCGAGTACCTGGCCCCGGCGCTGGTGCTCGGCTGGGTCCGCTTCGTCCAGCGGCGGCCGGTCACCCGCAGGGCGGCCCTCGGCGTCGTCCTGGCCGTCGGCGGACTCGCCTGCGTCGTCCAGGTCTGGTCCGGGCTGAGCTTCGACCTCCTGGGCCTCGTCCTCGCGCTCGCCGCGGCCTGCTGCCAGGTCGGCTACTTCGTCCTGGCCGACCAGGGCGGCGACGACGCCGAACCCGTCCACGCGCTCGGCGTCATCGCGTACGCGCTCCTCGTCGGCGCCCTCGTCCTCACGGTCCTCGCCCGCCCCTGGGAGATGGACTGGGCGGTCCTCGGCGGAACGGCGGACATGGACGGGACCGGCGCCCCGGCCTGGCTGCTGCTCGGCTGGATCGTGCTGATCGCCACCGTGCTCGCCTACGCCACCGGCGTCGTCTCGGTGCGCCGGCTCTCCCCGCAGGTGGCCGGTGTCGTCGCCTGCCTGGAGGCCGTGATCGCGACCGTCCTCGCCTGGGTCCTGCTCGGCGAGCACCTGGCGGCGCCGCAGATCATCGGCGGCGCGGTCGTCCTGGTCGGCGCCTTCATCGCCCAGTCCGCCACGCCGAAGGCGGCGGCCCCGGGCGTGGTGGCGGGCTCGGCCGAAGGAGTCACCGCGGCGGCCGGCGGCGGGCCGGGCGCCGGCGACGACCGGGAGTTGTCGGTCGAGCGGTCCGCGCCCTAAGGTGCCGATCATGCATGCGACCGTGCTTCCGCCTCCCGCCGCCTAGCGCGGGCGGCCTCTTTCCCTGACGAAGACCGGGCTCGGGCGGGCCGACACAGGCCCCCGAGCAGGTCGTCGACGCCTGCCCGCGGAGCCCGACGACCCTTCACCCCGTCTTCTCGCGGAGCGCACCCATGCCGAACACCCCGTCCACCGGCCTGTCAACTGGCCTGTCAGCTGGCCCGTCAACCGGCCTGTCCACCGGCCGGAGCCTTGTCTACCTGATCGTCGCCGGAATCGCCTGGGGCACCGCGGGCGCCGCCGCCGCGCTGCTCTTCCGGGCCAGTGACCTGGGCCCGCTCGCCCTCTCGTTCTGGCGCTGCGTCGGCGGGCTCGCCCTGCTGCTCGGGGCGCTCGCCCTGCGGCGCCGGCCGCGGCCCGTCACCGTCGAACCGCGCGGGCGGCGGCTCCTGCGGATCCTCGGCACCGGCGTCGGACTCAGCGTCTTCCAGAGCGCCTACTTCGCCGCCGTCGACCTCACCGGACTCGCCGTCGGCACCGTCGTCACGCTCGGCGCCGGACCCGTCCTCATCGCGGTCGGCGCCCGGATCCTCATGGGCGAGCGGATCGGCGCCGGCGGCGCCGCCGCCGTCATCGGGGCGCTCGCCGGACTCGCCGTGCTCGTCCTCGGCGGCGGAGGCGCGCAGATCCGGCCGCTCGGCGTCCTGCTCGCCCTCGTCTCCGCCGCCGGATACGCGGCGATCACCCTGCTGACCCGGTGGCTCGGCCGCGACGGCGGCGGCGCGGACGCCCTGTCGACCACCACCTGGGCCTTCGCCGTCGGTGCCGTCGGCCTGCTGCCGCTCGCCGCGGCCGAGGGCCTCGTGCCCCACACCGGCGACCCCGCCCAGGTGCTCCTCCTGCTCGGGTACGTCGCCGCCGTGCCGACCGCGCTCGCCTACGCCCTGTACTTCGCCGGGGCGGCCGTGGTCCGCGCCGCGACCGTGTCCGTGATCATGCTCCTGGAGCCGGTGAGCGCGGCGGTCATCGCCGTGACCGTCCTCGGCGAGAAGCTCACCGGCGCGACCGTCGGGGGCACCCTGCTGCTGCTCACCGCGGTGACCGGGCTCGCCCTCGCCGAGGCCCGCTCGGCCGCCACGGCCCGTCGTCGGCCTTTGGAGACGGCGGAGACGGCAGAGATGGCGGAGGCAGGGGAGGCCACAGAGGAAGGGGAAGCGGCGGAAGCGGCGGAGACCGTGGCGGTACGGGGCTGAGGGCGTCGGCCGGCTGGGGTCCCGGTCCGTACGGGGCCGGGGCCCCGGCGGTTCACGCCCCCGGGGCGCGGCGGCGCAGCTGGTGGGCCCGGGCGGCGGCGTCGCCCGGACCCGCGCGCTCGGCGAGGCGGTCCGCCACCCGGTCCTGGACCTCCTGGGGCTTGTTGCCCGCGTACTTGAACTTCGCCCGCACCTCGGTCACGTCCAGGCAGAGCACCCGGATGCCCGGCAGCATCCGCCCGAAGGGCGCCTCGCCGGGGCACACCGGCGCGGTGCCGCCCTCCGGCTGGAAGTGGGCCACCTGGCGGTCGAGCAGCTCCGCCTTCTCGGCCGGGTCGTCGACGATCCGGGCGACACAGCGGAGCTGGACGGCCGCGTAGTACGAGGTGGGGGTGCCGTGCTCGGAAGGGGCGCCCTCGGGTGCGGTCCAGTGGCCCGGCACGAAGACGTAGTCGTCCACGACGCTCAGGAGCACGGCGGGGTTCCGCTCCAGGTCCCGCCAGAGCGGATTGGGGCGGGCGAGATGGGCGATGACCCGGCCGTGCGGGCCGGGCTCGGGCTCGTACCGGAAGTGCATCGGCTGCACCCACGGCGGTTCGCCCGGCGCGCCGTTCACCGCGAGCTGGCCGAAGTCGTGGGAGGACAGCCAGCCGTGCCACTCGGCGTCGTTCCGGGGGGAGTCCCAGGGATGGATCAGCACGGGGCGCTCCTCACAGGGCCGCGAGGTAGTCCGGCAGGGCGACGGCCGGGTCGAGCTCCGCGGCCGGGACCGGGGTGCCGTACCGGCGCTGTACGGGGACGACGCCGGCCCAGTGGGGGAGCGCGAGGTCCTCGGGGTCGTCGTTGGGGCCGCCGGTGCGGACCTTCGCGGAGACCTCGTCGAGGTCGAGGCGCAGGACGGCGGTCGCGGCGAGCTCCTTGGCGTTGCCCGGGCGGGAGTCGGCGGCGCGGCCGGGGACGACCTGGTCGACGAGGGCGTCGAGGGCGGTGCGCAGTTCCTCCGGGTCGGTGACCTGGTGGGCGGTGCCGTGCACGACGACGGAGCGGTAGTTCATCGAGTGGTGGAACGCGGACTTGGCGAGCACCAGGCCGTCCACGTGGGTCACCGTGAGGCAGACCGGAAGGCCCGGGGCCGACTCGCCGCGCCCGGCCGTGCGCAGCGGGCGGGAGCCGGTCGAACCGTGCACGTACAGGCGCTCGCCTATCCGCCCGTACAGGGTCGGCAGGACGACGGGGGCGCCGTCGCGGACGAAGCCGAGGTGGCAGAGGTACGCCTCGTCGAGGATCGAGTGCACCAACGCGCGGTCGTAGGAGGCGCGCTGGGCGGAGCGGGTGGGGACGGTGCGGTCGGTCGGGGTGTAGGAGTCCGTCTCCGGCATTGCGTTCTCCATTGCACTAGTGCATAGTTGGGTTTGTGCTAGGAGAGTATCGGATCGAAGGCCGTCGCGCATCGGAGATCGCCGCCAGTGTCGAGCGGGGCGTGGGTGAAGGTGCCCTCGCGCCCGGACAACTGCTGCCCCCTATGAGGGAGTTGGCGGCTTCGCTGGGGGTGAATCCCAATACCGTCGCCGCCGCCTACCGGACCCTGCGCGAGCGCGGTGTGATCGAGACGGACGGGCGGAGGGGCAGCCGGATCCGCTCCGCGCCCGCGACGACGGCCCGCGGCTCGATCCGGGTCGAGGCCCCCGCGGGGGTGCGGGACGTGAGCGAGGGCAGCCCGGACCCGGCGCTGCTGCCCCGCCTCGACGAGGCCTTCGCCGCGGTCGCGCGCGACTACGCCGAGCGGCCCGCGCTGTACGGGGAGGCCCCGGTCGACGCCGGCTTCGCGCGGCTCGCGCGGGCCGCCTTCGACGCGGACGGGGTGCCCGCCGGGCCCGTCGGCGTGGCCTCCGGCTCCCTCGACGCGATCGAGCGGGTGCTCGCCGCGCACCTGCGGCCGGGCGACGCCGTCGCCGTGGAGGACCCCGGCTGGGGCAGCCTCCTCGACCTCGTGCCGGCGCTCGGGCTGCGGCCCGTACCGGTCGCCGTGGACGACGAGGGGCCGCTGCCCGACGCCGTGGCCCGGGCGCTGCGCGGCGGCGCGCGGGCGGTCATCGTCACCGACCGGGCGCAGAACCCCACGGGCGGCTGCGTGAGCGCGGAACGGGCCGCCGCCCTGCGCGCCGTCCTCGCCGCCCACCCGGACGTGCTGCTGATCGAGGACGACCACGGACACGGCATCGTCGCGGAGCCGCCGCACCCGCTCGCCACCGGCGCCGGGCACTGGGTCTTCGTCCGCTCGGTCGCCAAGGCCTATGGCCCCGACCTGCGGATCGCCGCGTTCACCGGGGACCGGGAGACCGTCGACCGGGTGCTCGGGCGGCAGCGGCTCGGCCCCGGCTGGGTCAGCCGGCTGCTCCAGCGCACGGTCGTGCACCTGTGGACCACGGGGGCAGTGGACCCCGCCGCCGTCTCGGCGGCGTACGGGGAGCGGCGCGACGGCCTCGTCCGCGCGCTCGCCCGGCGCGGGGTCGAGGCGCACGGGCGTGGCGGCATGAACGTCTGGGTGCCGGTCTCCGACGAGACCGGGGCCGTCTCCCGCATGCTCGCCGCCGGTTGGGCGGTCGCCCCCGGCGCCCGCTTCCGCATGGACACGGGCCCGGCCGTCCGGCTGACGGTCTCCCGGCTCACCTCTGCGGACATCGAACCCCTCGCCGACGCCGTCGCGTACGCGGCGGGACCTGCGCAGGCCCGCAGCTTCGGGTGAGCCGGGGGGATGGACGGTGAGGGAGGGTGGGCGGGCGGTCAGACGCGGGTGGCGGTGACCTGGGCCGGGGGAGTCGTGGCCGAAGTCGCCTCGGTCGGGGGGCCCGCCGTCGTGGTGCCCGCGGCCGTGGGCGCCGTGGTGGGGGCCGGCTTTCCGGAGCGGCGGCGGGTGCCGCGGGTCTGGGTGAGGGCCGCGCCCGCGAGGACCACCACCGCGCCCACCGGGGTGTTCCAGGTGAGGTGCTCGCCGAGCACGGCGATGCCCGCGGCCGTCGCGATGACCGGGATGAAGTACGTGACCATGGACGCCGTCGTCGGGCCGACCTCCGCCACCACGCCGTACTGGAGCAGCATCGCGCAGCCCGTACCCAGGGCGCCGAGCGCGATCACCGACAGCAGCGGCAGGATCTCGACGTGGGTCGGCAGGCTGGTGAACAGCGGGGTGACCACCGCGAGCTGGAGCGTCGCGAGGCCCACCTGGGAGCCCGCGAGGGCGAGGTTCGACGAGCCCGTGCCGGACAGGGTGCGGCGGACGTATATCCAGCCCACCGCGTAGCTGAACGAGGCCAGCAGGGCCAGCGCCGTGCCCGTGACGTCCAGGCCCGAGAAGCCCTGCCAGGCGCCCAGGACCGTCAGGACGCCGATGAAACCTATGCCGAGGCCCGCCGCGCGGACGCGGGTCGGCCGGTCCTCGGAGAGCGCGACGAGCGACAGGAGCATGCCCCACAGCGGGGTCGTGGCGTTGCAGATGCCCGCGAGGGTCGACGGGATGGTCAGCTCGGCGTACGAGAAGAGCGAGAACGGCAGGGCGTTCAGGAGGAACGCCGCCACCGTCAGATGGCCCCAGGTACGGGCCCCGCGCGGGAGCCGGTCACGCTTCACCACGAAGGCGACGGCCAGCACCGCCGTACCGAACAGAAGACGGCCGAAGGTCACCTGGAAGGGGGCGAAGCCCTCCGTGCCGACCTTGATGAAGAGGAAGCTGAAACCCCAGATCAGGGCCAGCACGCCGAAACGGACGCGCCAGTCGAGGGAGGTCCGGGGGCGGGACGGGGACGGGAGGGCGGGGCTGCTCATGCCGTTCAGGGTGACCGACCCCATCTCTTAGTACAAGCGAGAATTCCTGGAGTCGTCGTCGTAGTATCGCTTACATGTTGAATCTGGAGCGCCTGCGCACCCTGGACGCCGTCGCCCGGCACGGCTCCGTCAGCGGTGCCGCCGAAGGGCTGCACGTCACCACGTCGGCCGTCTCCCAGCAGCTGTCGAAACTGGAGCGGGAGATCGGCCAGCAGCTGCTCGCCAAGAACGGGCGCGGAGTACGGCTCACCGACGCCGGACTGCTGCTCGCCGAGCACGCCTCGCGCATCCTCTCCCAGGTCCAGCTCGCCCAGGCGGACATCGAGGCACAGCGCGGACAGGTGGTCGGCGAGGTGCGCATCGCGGCCTTCCCGACGGCGATGCGCGGGCTGTTCCCCACCGCGATCCGCGCCCTGCGCGCCGCCCACCCCGACCTGCGCGTCCACACCGCCGAGCTGGAGCCCGACCTGGGGGTGCGCGAGGTGCTGCGCGGGGACAGCGACCTCGCCGTGGTCCTGGACTGGAACAACAAGCGGGCGCCCGTCCCGGCCGGTCTCGAACGGGCCAGGCTGCTCGACGACTCCGCCGACGTGGCCCTGCCCGCCGACCACCCGCTCGCCGGGCGGACGGCGGTGGACCTGGAGGACTTCGCCGACGAGGACTGGGTGTCCTGGCCGGCCGGCGAGTTCTGTCACGACTGGCTGATGTTCACGCTCCGCTCCAAGGGCGTCGAGCCCCGGATCGCCCATGTCGCCGGGGACCACCACACCCAGCTCGCCCTGGTCGCCGCCGGGCTCGGCGTCTGCGTCGCGCCCCGGCTCGGCCGGCCGACGGCCATGGACGGGGTCGCCTTCGTGCCGGTGCGCCAGCCCGTGCGGCGGCACATCTACGCGACCTGGCGCACCGACGCGGGGCGCCGGCCGTCCATCCGCGCCGTGGTCGACGCGTTGCGGGAGGCGGGCGCGCCGCTGGGCGACTGAGGGCCGCCGCCGGAGCTACCCCATCTTGCGGAAGTCCCAGGACGCGACGGCCTCCGGGGTCAGGCGCATCCAGGCGTGCCGGCCGTCGTGCGGCATGGTGTCCAGGCCGAAGTTCTTCGCCGCGAAGAGGCGTTCGGCGGCCTCCAGTTCGGCGCACGGCTCGCCCGTGCGCGGGGCCTCGCCCACGAACTCCACGGTGCCCGACAGCTCCACCCCGCGCAGCTCCCCGTACTCCTCGCCGTCGTCCACCACCACCGCGATCCGCGGCCGGGCGCGCAGCTCGGCCCAACGGCGGCTGCGGGTCAGGGAGTACAGCCAGAGCGAGCTGCCGTCCCAGGCGAACCAGAGGGCGCTGACGTGCGGCCGTCCGTCGGCCGACACGGTCGCCACCCGGCAGGTGCGCTGTTCGGTGAGGAAGGTGTCGAGCTCGGCCGGGGTCATCATGATCCGGCGTCCACGGCGCTGTGCGACGGTCATCGTCCGCACCCTTCTGGATTTCTGACGAGGTGTCAGAAATCATGGGGGGTACCGCCGTCCGCTGGCAAGGAGCGTGCCGGGGCGGCCGCGTCAGTGGCAACCGAGGAGGAGACCGTGGGGCACGCGGAACAACTCAGGGAACAGCTGGCACCCGACGGCGCCGTGCTGCTCACCGTCGAATGCCAGCAGGGAGTCGTCGGCCGCGACAGCGCGCTGCCCGAACTCGCCGCCGTCGCCCGCTCGTCGGGCGCCCTGCGCAACGTGGCCCGGCTGGTCGCCGCTGCGCACGGGGCCGACGTCCAGGTGCTGCACGCCGTCGCCGAGCGGCGGCCCGACGGGCGCGGCGCCAACCACAACGCCCGGCTCTTCCGCGCCGCCGCCCGGCTCCCCGTACAGCAGCACGCCGGCAGCGCCGCCGTACGGATCGCCGAACCGATCGAGGTCGCCGACCAGGACCTCGTCGTACGCCGGCTGCACGGGCTCTCGCCGCTCGCCGGCACCGACGTCGACGCCCTGCTGCGCAACCTCGGCTGCCGCACCCTGGTCGTCACCGGCGTCTCCGCCAACGTGGCCGTCCCCAACGCGGTCTTCGACGCCGTCAACCTCGGTTACACGGTCGTCGTGCCCGGCGACGCCATCGCGGGGGTGCCGGCCGACTACACCCCGGCGATGATCCGGAACACCCTCGCCCTGGTCGCCACCATCGCGACCACCGACGAGGTGCTCGGCTGCTGGAAGGCCCCGCGCCGGGCGCCCGCGCCGCGTTGCTGACCCTCGGGGTCAGCCGAGCCTGATCGCGTCGCCCGTCACCTCGATCGGGGTCGGCTCCAGCGGGCTCGGCGCCGGGCCCCCCTTGACGCTGCCGTCGGAGAAGTCGAAGCGGCTCTGGTGGCAGGGGCACACGATGACCCCGTCGGCGACCGAGGCCACCGTGCAGCCCGCGTGGGTGCAGCGCGCCGAGAACGCCTTGAACTCGCCCTTCTTGGGCTGTGTGACCACCACGCCCCGGTCGGCGAGCACCTTTCCGCCGCCGACCGGGATGTCGCCGGTCCGCGCGAGCGGCGGGGTCTGGGAGGCCCCGCCCGAGGCGTCCGTGCCGCCCGAGGCGTCGGCACCACCGGACCCCTCGGTGCCGCCGCCGTCACCCTTGGCGCCCGTCGCGCCGTCACCGTCCGCGGAGCCGCCGCCGCAGGCCGCGAGGGCCGCGACGAGGCCCGCGCCGCCCGCCGCCGCGACGACTGTCCTGCGTCCCACACCGCTCATGCCACACCCCTTGTTATCCGCTTCCGATCCGCCGCCGCCCGGATTCCCGGACGACCCGCGTCATGTTTCCCGAAGAACACCACGACCCGCCACGGTCCGTGGGGAGTTCACAGGGCGCGGACAGCGGGCTCCGGGCCGGACGGCACGCCGGCAGCGGGGCCCCGCGGGTCCGGCGCGCCCGTCACAGCAGGTCCGCGCAGGCATCCCGGGTCGCCCGGTGCACCGCGCGGGCCAGGCGGGCGCCCCACAGGGAGCGGGGACCGGCGAACGGCTCCGGCGTCACCCCGGGCGTGTCGGCGGGGCAGGCGACGCAGACCGCGTCCGTGGGCGTGCCGGAGGCGTCGGCGCCCAGCTCCACCAGGGCCTGGACCTTCGCCTCGGTGGCCGTCGCCACGGCGTTGACCAGCGCCGCGTCCGTGAGCGGCACCGGGAGCGACACGATGATGTTGATGGTGCCGGGGCGCGGCGCGCCGACGGCGCCGGTCTCCGGGACGGCCGCCCAGCCCCGTACCCCGATGCCCGCCGTCACGACGGCCTCGGCGCCGCCGTCCGCCGCGAACCGGCGGTCCTCGACCGACGCGGCCGTCATCAGTCCCACCCCGGCGCCGTCCAGCCCGGCCCCCGCGGCGAGGGAGCCCAGATGGGCGACCGGGTCGCGGCGCGAATACCCCGGGGGCACCTGGGCGTTGACCACCCAGTCGCGGGCGCCGATGCCGCCGCCGAGGACGGCGCTCGACACCATCCGGGTGCCGGGCCCGGGCGCCCACACCAGCAGGGGCCAGCGGCGCCCGTCCTCCTCGTGGCCGAGCAGGACGGCGTCGGCGAGCGCGGGCGTGGCGGGAGGGGTTCGCAGGAGCACCCCGCACCTTAACGCGGGGGCCGGGGCCGCACCCTAGGCTGGGGGCGGACGCCCCCAAGGGCTCCTGGAACGATTGGACAGCCTCGGAACATGCTTACAGAGGTGACCGCGACCCGCTACGTCACGCCCCTGCGCGAGGGCGGGTCGCTCCCCGGGATCGTCGAGGCCGACGATTTCGGCACGTACGTCATGAAGTTGTCTACCTGGTGGCGCTGACCAGCACAGATGAGGCTGTACCCGTCTCTGACCTGGGCGGATGAGTCTTTCAGCGTCTTTCAGGTTCGTGCTGCGTTACGCGGCCGATTCTCCCCAGCCGCTCCCCAGCGCCGTCGATACTCCCCAGATTCTCCCCAGGAGTGCTCTCGCGGGGGCCTGTGGGGGCTTGCGAGGGCAGCCCACTGGAGGTACTGCGTCCGGCACACTGCGTAACTGCCTGCGGGGCTGCAACCTAGGGTCGAGCGGATGAATATAGGGCATGGGTTTGACGCCGCTTCATGGTTCGTCCTCGAGACCCGCGCGCTCCTAGGAGCCGAACTCCCCGCATCACGTGGCGGGCGGCGCGATCCTTGAGCCGGGTCTCCCGCAGCCACCGCGCATCGGCCGTGGGCATCACGGCCGATGCGCCACCTCCGCCCGCGCGGGGATACCCCCACCCGGGCAGGGGGCTCTGGCACCGGGTGACGCAGTGAGGGCGGTCAGCGGTGGCCGATAAATCACGCCTCCTGCTTCCTGCGGCATGAGAAGGGCTCGGGCAGCCCTTCGGGTCCGGTAAGGCTTGCGGGCCGACTGCAGCCGAAGCGGCAGAGCGGGATCGCATGGCCCAGCGCGTCAACCGGAACCACGGCGGCTTCAGCCGTTGAGCACGCCGGTGGGCTTCACGACCTCCCTCACGGCGTCGAACATCCGGTTCGGCAGGCGGAGCGGGCCGGCTGACGGCCGAAGTACGCGAGCAGCGACGGATCGAACGCCGTGTGGTGCGGGCCCAGCCCGCAGGCGGCCTTCCAGCGCAGGTCTGCGGCGGCATACCCGGGCAGCCTTTCGCCGACGGATACATGTCCTCGAACATCACCGCCGAGAACAGCCGAGCCCGGTGCTCGTCCAGGAACGCGAATATGCTCCCTGCCGGAATCAAGCCCCGGCTCCCAGACATCCGGCCCGACTGTCTCCCCGACCCAGTCCCCATCGCCAGACGAGTCTGGCTCCACCGCTCACGCGGCGGGGCCAGAAACCAAGATCGTCATCAATCTTCTAGGCCGCTCCGAAGCCGCAGAGCCCGGCGAGGGTGCCCGGTGACAGGCCGTTCGCGAAACCCGAGCTGGGTAGCCGGCGCAGGATCTTCTGCCAGAGTTCCGGCTGCAGGCGGGAGTGGGGTCCCTCTGTCGTGGCTCGGAGATCGAGGATGGCCGTCTTGCCGACGTCACCCAGGACGAACTGCTGGTCGCCGCTGTAGGTGTCGTCAGTGTCACCGCGGAACCGCGTGAGGTGCAGAGGCAGGCCGAACGTCGGGTCTGCGAGGGCGGCGACGATGTTGTGTGGCCCGGGCCCCTGTCCGCGCACGTGGGAGGAGCGCAGGACCAGCCGTGCCACGTCGGAAGCGCCGCCGTACCCGTCAACGAGGAACGTGTTGGACACGGTGTGCAGAAGGGCGGCTCGGCGCAGCAGCCCGCTGCCGAGCCAGGCACCACGCTGCTGCGCCTGCGTGAAGTCGTCGCGGGGGCCTTCCCATCGAACCTGATGCCCACGCTCGGCACCTGTCCATGCCGTCGGTGAGGACTTCCAGCACAGGAGCTTGACGTCCGGGTCGATCCACTTGTCGAGCATCCCAGCGATGGCGCTGCGCCAGAGCCTCGCCGGCAGGCCGGTCAGTCGCAGTCGGGTGGGCTCTCCGAGCACGCGCAGTTCAATGGCCGTGCGATCTCGCTGCGTGATGCGGAGCCCCGGCACCCCGTGGACCTCGTGGTCCGATACGTACGTGGGGAGGAGGTTGAAGAGGATCTCGGCCGCCCTCTCCTCACTCTCTACGCGCAGGGCAACGCCATCCGGCTCTGGGTGCACCGCGGAGATCCCGAGGGGATAACGGGTGTAGACGTTCCGGAACTCCAGGAGGCCGAGAAGCACGCGCGCCTCGAAGTGCTGCTGAGTCGGCGAATCCGCCGAGGGGATCGGGGGCGCATCGGGCCCAAGCGAATCAATAGCCCGACGGGCCTGTTGGACGCTCTCGCCTGTGTAGAGGCGCCGGCGCAAGGAAACGTCTTGGTGCATCGCGCTCATGGGTCTCCTGAACGTCTCGGCCCAGGACGTGCGGAATTGAGATCCGAAAGGATGCGCAGGGGGCTACTGGGGACCGGTTCACCCGAGCGTGGAGAGAAGAAGGGCCGATGCATCTCCGGGGAGCGGTGGTCAGCCGCAGCAGCAATCTAACTGGCCCTGTACTCGACGGGTGCCTATGTGGCGATTCCGGCGGCGCCGTTCACCCGGACGGGGGTGAATGCTTGCGTTGTCCGCTACGGCTCGTTTACGGTCCGATCCGGGTTGAGGGAACCCTCGTCGTGCGCCTGTCCGGATCGATGGCGCAGCGTGTTGAAAGCCCCAGGTGCCCTCGCATGCTCTGCCGTACCCTGCATCACCGTCGTTCTCGCTGGCAGCAACTCTTTCCCGCGCTGGGATCCGGCAGCGCACGAAGGAGACTGTCGTGCCCAAGAGCCACGTGATCGACCTGTGCCGCCGCTACACCGGGGAAACCTGGGCCGGCGCCAAGGAACGCCTTGCCCGGCTTCCAGAAGGAGGCCCTCTCATCCCCTCCGCCCGAGGCGATCAGGCGTTCCTCGAAGGGCAGGTCCTGCGTGCCTTGCTGGAGTACCCCACCACGTACACCACCCGACCGCTTCGCATCGTGCGGGTCATCCCGGACGAACGGCGTCCCGTCATCCGCTTCGCGGCCGACTCCGACCCCGACGGCTTGGCCGAGCTGATCGCCTGGGGGCTGTTCTCGTCCGGCGGCAAGGACGACCTTCGCGGGATCAGCGGCCTACGCCTGCTCGGCGCCGGCCACGGCAGGCTCGACGTCGGACTCCACGGAACTACGGCATGCCTCCGGCTCGAAGGCGTTCCCGATCGGGCCTGGAGCCAGGCGGAGGAGATCAGGAACCTGACCGCGGCTGAGCACGGAGAGTCGTCCCCCTGCAGGCACCCCGGCCTGACGCCGGGCGAACGGGCCTTCGCACACGAGCACCGCTGGCTTGAAGAAGCCTGGCGGGAGACAGCAGACCTCGGAAGCGCCCTGCTGCGCCGGCTCCCGATGTTCCGTTTCGCAGCCAACTGGCTGGACATGGCCGGCTTCACCAAGCACACCAATACCTACGGATTCCGTCTCACTTTTGCCCGTGGACGCTGGACGGACCACGATGTAATCATCGAGCACCTGACGCACCCGCTCTGTGGAATCGCGCTCAAAGAGGACATGCGCAGCTGTACCTGCGCGTACGGGCAGCGAGGATGCCGAATCTGGTTCGACGGCCCTGAACGAGCACCAGGGCGCCTCGACTTGCAGATGACGGACGCCCGAGACGATTGCGAGATCGCCGAGTACAACCAGGCGCTCGCCTTCACAGGCAGCCCGACCGAAGAGATCGCACAAGTAACCGGCAACCTTCCGGGCATGACTGCCGAGTGCGCCCCGAACTGCCACGGACACCACGACACAGTCGCACACCTACACCGGGTGGCCGCCAGCCGCCGGGAAGAGCTCAACCGCCTGCGGCGGAGGACTGTCTGACGCCGGCGCGCCGCCTCGTTCAGTGGCTGGTGCGCCATGGCCAGCCGGACCATGCCTGGCTAGCTGTTCACGCCGTAGCGACGGAAGAGCTCGGGGAGGAACCCGCCCAGGAGGGTATGGGCCGAGGCTTCGTCGCGGAGCTCGTCGTGCCCGAAGCGGTAGACCTCGTAGCCTCGGAGCTTGAGGTTCCGGTCGCCAGCCATCATCTCCGCGTACTTGGCGGTGTCGGGTGTCCGGCCGTGGTCGCGGGTGTAATGCTGGGATCCATCGACTTCGAGGACGATCCGCTGGCCAAGGGGTAGCAGGAGCAGGAAGTCCATGCGGAAGCGCAGAAGGGCCTGGGTGCCTCGTTCTTTGACCGTCTTGGGATCCCAGTGCAGCCATACCTCTGGCAGGAGCGCCGGCATGTCGTAGACCGCGGATTTGAGGACCCGGTGGTAGCAGTCGAAGAGGTTCCGCTGGCCGGGAGAGTTGGCGGGCAGGCTGCTGCGGAGCTGGGCGTAGAGGGTGTTCTTGGCCTCGGTGTCATCGGGGATCTGCTGGGTCTCCTGCCACCAGGACTGCAGGTCGCGCCAGCGGATGCCGTCGTCGGTGACGATGCGGTCGTAAACCAGAGCGTCGCCGCTGACGAGCTCGATGTCGTTGTCCACGGCAGAGCGGAAGCGGATATCGGGCTTGGTGGGCGAGGCGAAGATGACGTTCTTCGGACGCCGCGTGCGGGCCAGCTGGGTGGGAACGAGGGTGAAGCGTGGATAGCCGCCGTCGTCGCCTGTCTCCCTAAGCTCGATCGCTGCCGGGCGCAGGTGTTCGTTGATCGTGCCCGCGAGGTGGCGCTGTACAGTCTCGTCGAGCAGGACGTCCGCGGCTACGGTCGCTTCGAGGAAGCGGGCGAACCTGGCATCGCCCGCTTCGAATGCGCCCAGGCCCTCGAACAGGTCCTCGGTTGACCAGTCCGGGTTGCTGATGAGGTGCCGCTCTATACGGGCCCGCAGGCTTGTCGTGCTCGGGGTGAAGGACCATGCGGCGAGGGGATCGTCGTCGAGGATCCAGAAGCGGTCCAGCATCGCCATGAACCGGGCCGCGTGCTGCACCAGGACGGTCGGGTTGATGGCCCGGGCGAGCTCACGGCGGATTCGCATGGGGATCTCTGGTGGCGACACCTCTGCCCACAACGCGTCCTGGAGCTGGTTGCGGGTCGAGGCGTCGAAGCTCTGCGTCTGCAGCCAGCGTTCAGCGAGCTGGAGGAGATCACTGTCTGGAACTTGGGCGAAGCTGCGTTCAACGCGCTCGCGCTTCGATCCTTCATCGACCGGCGGCATGCCCAGGACGGCGAAAGCTTCGGTCAGCGTCTTGTGAGTGTTCCGGTCGCCGAGCAAGGCGGTGACGTTACCCACCAGTCGGCGAAGTGCCGCACGATCCCCGACCTTTGTCATCAGCTGATGATCCCAGGATTCGACCTCCGCGTCAGCCCCTATCTACTGAGCCACCGGGGCTGACCTGCTAAACAGCAGTGCTCCTGGCGCCTGTCCGTGATGCTGTGGGACGTACGCGGGATCCAGGATCCCGCTCGGCGTCGTGGGGCGCGGGCGTCCCCGACGGGCCGGAGGTGGTCTTTCACTCCATCTTCACAAGTCCGAAGGCCCGGATGGAAACAATTCGATCGCCGTCCGGCGTTGCAGCCCCGTAATCGGAGAGAGGACGGTGGCGGGGCTGAGGCTGTTCACCACGAAAGGCAGCATGACCGAGGTCACGCCGCGTCTTGCCGAGGTTGAGGCTGATGTGCAGGGTCTTGTCGAGGAGAACATGGAGACGCTGCTGGGCGTCCGGTTCCTGGCGAGCGAGTACGGCACGGGACCGGTCCACGGGGGCCGGATCGACTCGCTCGGGCTGGACGAGAACGGATCACCGGTCATCGTCGAGTACAAGCGCGGGGTCGACGCCGGCGTCATCAACCAGGGGCTGTTCTATCTCAGCTGGCTGGTAGACCACCGAGCCGAGTTCGAGCACCTGGTCCGCGACCGGCTCGGGGCGACGACCGCGTCCCAGGTGCGGTGGAGCGGCCCGCGCTTGATCTGCATCGCCGGCGACTTCACCCGCTACGACGTGCACGCCGTGCGCGAGCATCGGCGCTCGATCGACCTGGTCCGCTACCGACTCTTCGGCAGCGATCTGCTTGGGCTTGAAACCGTGGCGTCCGTCAGCGGCGCCACGCGGGTGGCCCGCCAGGCTCGCCGGCAGGCGGTCGCTCAGGCGGCAGCCGGCGTCCAGGGCGCGTCGATGGTGGAGCTGGCGAGCGCGGTCGACGATGCGTTGCTCGGGCTCGGGGACGGCGTTAACCGCGTCGAGCGCAAGATGTACCGGGCGTACCAGCGGCTGCGGAACTTCGCCTGTGTGTGTCCGCCGCAGCGGAGCAAGCTCCTGGTCTACCTGAAGGTCGACCCGAAGGACGTCGACCTTGTTCCGGGCTTTACCCGGGACGTGTCCGGTCTCGGTCACCACGGGACGGGTGATCTGGAGGTGCAGCTCCGTACGCCGAGGGACGTGGAGAGGGCGCAGGATCTTTTCCGGGCGAGCTACGCGGCGGCGTGATCGACTGCCGGCCTTCTGGCGTGTGCACTTCGCGGGCGGTCTGCGGTTGTCGGGAGACGCCTTTCGACGGAGGGGCAGGGCGTGGCGGTGGAACATCCATGATCGGCGGGATCGCCGGTTTGGCCAACCGGCGATCCCGCGCTCTGTTCCCCTGCACTGCATCCTGGTGCCTCTGACCGTGTGAGGCGCTTGTCACCCTGACCCGAGCAGATCCGCGAGGCGAACGGGAGCGTCCGCGGCGCGGAAGCCACCCTGCGGTATCCGGTGGTTCACCCGAAACTCTTCCGTCTACGCCCTGGGGTGGATCGCACGGGCGCGCGAGTGCAACGAGTGGTCCCGCGTCACGCTGGCCAGACGTACGACGGCGGAGGCGGCCGAGGAGAGCAGGTCCGTACGTATGTCCGAATTTCGCTCTACTGGCATCTGCTGGACGCGGGTTAACTCGTTCCTTCGCCCGGACCCGGGCGGTAGTGACCGAGGGGAGAGCGTTGATGGCAGACAGGGTGTCCACGCAGACGTCGGGGACCAGTCCCGCGCTTCTGATCGCGGTGGAGGAGCTGGCGACCGCACATGACCGGAGCGAGTCCGAGCGGTCCGATATCACCAGCTCGCAGAACAGCGCGGGTGATGACGGTGAGAACCGCGACCTGAACCTCCCGAAGGCGTAAGGGACGCCATGGATCACCGGCTCGTCACCCACATAGAGAAGGCTCTCGGCTGGGACGGGCCGGGCTCCGTGGGGACCGCGTTCGCGCGCGGCCGACTCACGGACCCGGACCTGCCCGCCCGCCTGCTGACCCCGCACAAGCTGCTGGACCTGATCAAGCGCCGCCACCTGGCCAACCCGCAACTGCGCTGCTACGCCGAGGGCGAGGAGATCCACCCGTCCACTTTCCTGTCCACCAACGTCAACCGGCGCAGGCAGGCGGTGAGCCAGGCCGACATGGCGGCCCTGGGACGTATCCTCAACGAGGGCGGCACCGTGGTGCTGGACCACGTGGACTTCTTCGACCCGACGCTGGAAGTCGCCTGCCGGGCCCTGGGCTGGTGGTCGGGCGAGCTGACCTCCGCCAACGCCTACCTCGCGGTCGGCGACACCGACGGATTCCATCTGCATTGGGACGACCACGAAGTCATCGCCGTGCAACTGTCCGGGAAGAAGTCGTGGGAGGTCCGCGGGCCGTCCCGGCCCGCGCCGATGTACCGCGACGCGGAACGCAACCGCACGCCCTCCGATGAGGTGCTGTGGAAGGGCACGATGCGGGCCGGGGACGTCATGCACATCCCCCGTGGCTTCTGGCACACCGCTACCCGCCTCGGCTCCGGCAGCGACGGCCACTCGCTGCACGTGACGTTCGGGTTCACCAAACGCACCGGTGTCACATGGGTCAACTTCCTCTCCGACACCGCCCGCGCCGACGAGGCGTTCCGACGCAACCTGGAAGGCGCCGGCGACGCCGGACCCAAGGGACTGGCGGACAAGCTCAGCACCCTGGCCGCCTCCTACAGTCCCGAGCGGTACCTGGACGAACTGCGCTCCAGCACCCCACCCGCCCGCCACATGCCCCACGTGGCGGCCTTCGGTCGGCTCGACGGCGTCGTGGCCGTCACCGAGTTCGCCCCCCACATCACCCGGTCCGGCGACACGGTTCAGGTCCGCGGCGGCGGGAAGCAGCTGACCTTCCACGCGCGGGCGGAGGAGGGCCTTCGCGCACTCCTGTCGGGCCACCCGGTCCACCTCGACGGCGCCGACGCAGACACCACCACCCTGGCCGACCTGCTGATCACGGAGGGGCTGTGCGAACCACTGACGGAGACGTCGTTCTCGGGCTATACCGGTCTGGTCACGCCCGTGACGTACTCGAAGCAGCCGCCGGGCTCGGCGTAACGCGGCTCGACACCGCCGCGAACTACCTCCACCACCGCTCCCACGAGACATTGAGCGCGGTGGCCGGCGACCTCCTGCCGAAGTTCTCGATCTCCACCAAGGTCGGGTACTTTCCCGGGGAACACTCCCTCGCCCCCGACCGGCTGCGCGCCGCGGTCGAGCGGGCCGCGAAGGATCTGGGACGAGAACCGCAGGCCGTGCTCCTCCACAACCCCGAGCACGCACGCCCCGGCGCCGAAGCGCTGGCGCGGGCATGCGCGGTCCTGGCCGACGCCGCACGCGCGGGACTGTGCGGCGGATGGGGCGTTTCGAGCTGGGACCCACGCCCGCTCGCGGACCTCGACGTACCCCGCCCTGACGTCCTCATGATCCGGGCCGGTCTCCTGGTGGGCGCCGACATTCTCGAAGCGGCCGAGGCACTGGTGAGGCGGTGGCGACCAGTCCAGGTCTGGGGCATGAGCCCCTTCGGCGGCAGCACGAGCGAGCCGCCATGGCAGAGGTTCGACCCCCGGATCTTCCTGCGGGACGCCGGACCGGCCACACCGGTCCAGGCGGTCTACCGCTCGGCCTTCCGACTGCCCCCGGTCGACGCGGTCGCGGTCGGTACGGACAAGGCCACCCACCTGCGCGAGCTGGTCGACGCCCTGGCGTACGAGGTCGACGACCAGGCCGTCCAGGCGTACCGGCGGCTCCTGCGCGCCCGTCGTCAGCAACGCGACTGAAGTTCCCCCACCACGCGCTCAGCCGTCTCCCTGGCGGCCCCCAGCCGGGGGTCGTCCGGGTCGGCGTAAGGGCCCACGATCTTCGCGGCGACGAACAGCATCATCAGCCGGCCATCCCGAGTCTCCAGGTCGTCACGCCGCTCGCTGCGCACGCGGTCGGCCAGGGACGGGATGGCGAGGGACGCCCCCCACAGGTTCGCCGCGTCCAGACCGCGCGGGGCCATGCCCCAGTCCTCCCAGTCGAACACGCAGAACACCGGCGCCGTCACGTTCGCCCAGTTGAGGTCCGCATGGGCCGGACGCCACTCACCCACGGACGTATCGACGTCGGGGAAGACACCGCGGATCGTTTCCGCGACAAGCTCCTGCGTCAGGGTCTCTGTGTCCGGCGTCGCGATCCGGTTGGTGCGCTGCGAACCCAGAGCATCCAGGGAGGCGTTCAACCCGGCCCACCACATCTCGGACAGCCGGGGCTCCCCTGTCAGCACGGCGTTGCCCACCGGCGGCCCGGGCAGCAGCTCCGTCTCGTCCGCCCGCCACATCACCGGATCCGTCTCGTCCCGCCAGGCCACGACGGCGAACCAGGCTGGCTTCGCGACATCCGACAACGCCTCCGCGGACGCGGTGCCGTCCCCGCCCTGGACCCCGATCCGGTCCAGCCCACGGCGCTCGATGCGCACCCACGTACCACGGTCCGTCCGCGCACCCACCGAGCGGCGCTTACGCACCACACTCTCGCGGTCCAGACTCGTCCCCAGCGACCGCTCGACACGGTCCAGTACGGCTTCCACCGGCTCTTTACGCAGATCCACCGAACGCAGCGTCATGCGCCCGAACGTACCCCAGAGGCCGGAACGCCAAGCCCGACACCGAGCGTCTCCGAACCGTTCGCGCCTTCACACCCGTCGTGAGCAGACTCGTGCCGCCACGCAGAACGGCTCGCGAGCGGGCAGCCGCCCTCGCCCGAGACGGGGCCGGCCATCGGAGTCTGCCATCAGCCTCTCAAGCAGCCTGCACCTGCTGATCCCGCTCCTCAGCCGGGGACGGCTCCCGATGCCGACCACGCCCCTTGCCCATCGCGGGCCGGTCCTACTCGGCAGGCTTCTCCCGCGTGGGCGGTGGCGGGTACAACAGGGCCTGGGCAGCGGCCAGGTTCTCCACGACGCCGACCACCACCCACTCCGTGCCCGTCCACTCCTCGATCGCCCTCGGCGCGCCGGGGGCGACATGAGCCCCACGGCGTGGGCAACTACCCAGCGGCACCGCGCGCAGCCTGCCCTTCGAGGCGGCCTGGCGCTCGGCACGCCGACGCGGGAACCCATGCCGAGGGTGTCCCGCTGCTCGACGCCGGTGGCCGCATCAGCGCCCTCGGCAGGGACCGTGTAGCTCTCACGCCAGCCATCCGACTGGCATTGCACCGTCTCTCAGAAACGCGTACGACGTCCGCGAGTGAGGGTGCCTGTCCGAAGCGGGGCGGCTCAGGAGGCGGGGTCCGCTGGTTGTGCGGTCAGTAGGGAGCGGAACTGCTGGTAGCCGCGGGCGGCTGCACGGTTGATGATGCCTCGGGCAAGTATGGTGTGCTCGGGAGCCTGTAGGCCGGTGCGCAACAGGGTGCTGATGTCGACTTCGCGCAGGCTGGGAAGCCAGGGGTCCATGGACGGTGAAGCGAGGCATTGCTGTAGGAGGTTCAGCACCGGGCCGGTGTGATCTTCGACGATGCTCGTGAGGTAGCGGAAGACGTGCGTGCTCCGGCCGAAGGATCCGGTGGTCTGGAGGAGGTCGTCGAGTTGATCAAGGCACCAGGTGGCCGGGAATCGTCCG
This sequence comes from Streptomyces sp. NPDC093111, assembly GCF_040683955.1. Lineage (NCBI taxonomy): Bacteria > Bacillati > Actinomycetota > Actinomycetes > Kitasatosporales > Streptomycetaceae > Streptomyces > Streptomyces sp. NPDC093111. Next base: position 42,237 of record NZ_JBFBNW010000006.1, read on the forward strand.
CTACCCACCAACGCCCCGGGGATATCCAGCAGCTCTCGTCGTTCCGGTGACTCTGGGCCGACGGGTGCTCCGGCGAGCATCGCCTTTCGCCATTCCCACCAGAGGCGGACACGTTCGATGACGGCAGTGGGGATGTCTGGACCAGTCCGGAGGTCAGAGGCGATGTTCCAGGCGAGCTGCTTGAGGGCCTCACCGCTGGAGTTGGCGTAATAGTCGCGGATGATGCTGTCCTCGCCGTCCAGTTCGATGAGGCCGCCCCAGTAGCGCGCAAGGATGTCTGAGCCGAGTTTAATGCGGAGGTGTTCTTGTCGGTTGGTGCCGTCTTCGGTGCGGGTGGAAGCCGCAGTGCGGTAGGCGCCGAGAAGGAGTTCGATGGCGGGCCGGTAGTTCGGTGAAACCTCCAGGTATGCCTCCCACGCGAGGCGTGCCAGCGGCTCGCTTCCTGTCAGGAGATAGGCGTGGCGATCGGCCCAGTCATGGTCGAGGTCGGTCAGTTGCGCAAACCGCTCGCCGACGACGGTGACAATCAGGTCCGCGATGGGCGAGCCGGCAAGTGAGTCGGGTTCGGTCAGTTCATCCAGAACGCCGAACAGGCGCCCAAAGTCGGCATCGTGGGTGCGGCGCCATCGCGCCCAAGTCACCATGGTGCGCAGCGCCTGGGCGCGCGGGTCACTCCAGTGATCGGTGTCGCCGGCCGCGGGCAGGTCGGTAGTGCGGAGGGTGGAGGTGAGGGTTCGCCAGATGGCCTCGGCCAGGTCAGGTATCGGCTGTGCCGTGGGACGAACGAGCATTCCGTGCAAGAGTTGGGCGCTCTCGCGGAGGATGTCGTGGGTTCGCGGACTGGCAGACCGCTCGGTGGCAGTGGCCGCCAACTGGACGAGGGCTTCGCTGTCGAGGTCCTCGCCGCGGCGGATGGCATCGGTGAAGCCGCCGAGCGCGGCAACAAGATATGCATCGTCCAGGTCGGCGAACAGTGCGGATCGTGAGCTGTGGGTGCGTGCCTGCTGGCTGATAGCCGACCGTAGCTGGACCGCGAAGTCCCCTTCGGACTGCCCAGTGAACCAGTCGGCCGATGGGGTGAAGGCGCGAACGCGGGCAACGAGCTCAGTGGTGTTGAGAGCCGCCAGTTCGTCCGTGCTTACCGAACTTGGCGGAGTCCACACGAATGGCTCCTTGATGTCGTCGAGCGAGTCCGCCGGGCCGTACTCCGTTTCGAGCCGCTGGAGGTCGTTCTGCAAATCGCTTGGCAGGATAGGTCGGATCGAGGCGTAGCGCTCCCGGCGCCATGTGTCCGTGAGGTGCCTCAGCTTTGTGTCGCTGATCTCCTCGTTGGCGTATCGACGGTGGCTTTCCTTCCACGTATCTGTGTGAGGCCCCTCCCGGACGATTTGAATCAGAACATCGCGGTGTTCGGGTTCGAGCTGTTCGCAGCGGGCCCGGGCCAGGCGCAGCCACTCGAGTGCGAGGGCATCGTCTCTTGCCAACTGTCGGTCGGACAGCGCCTGACTGACCAGCGCCGGCGTGAGGTCGCCGTGATGCTCCAGCACGTGAAGACGTAGACGCCGGAAGATCAGCCACGGGTAGGTGTCGAGCACGGCAAGAACGGCGTGAAGGTCCGCCCGACTCGAGGTCAGAAGACGGCGAGCGGCATCTCGGACTGCTGCTGTCAGGCGTGCCTCTCGCAGCTGGTAGGGGTGCGGGCGATCCTGTTCGAGAGTCGGGCAATACGTCCGGGACATGTCCATCCCAGACCGGCTTGCCGCTTCTTCAGGAGTCCCGCTCGCCTGATCTAGGAGGTCGGCAAGAATCTCCAGCCACGGCAGCCCCACGGACTCGGCGAGGCGGGGCGCGTAGTGCCCCAGGATTTGCTCGTACTCCCACTCATCGAGCCGACCGCCGCTTTGTGCCTCGTCGATCAGGGCAGCCATCAAGCCGAGTGCGGGTGTCTGATCGCTGTTCTCGGCGCAGTGGGCAACGAGGGCCGCGTATCGAAGTGGGTTGATCAGTTCGCGACTACGGCGCGCTGCGGTTGCGGCCCTCGGAGCGAGCTTTGCAGCCTTGGCAGGCGGCATGCGTAGAGCTGCCTCCACCAGGTCGAGGTTGACGAACGGGTTGTCCGTCTCCGGGACATCTCGGGCGATGACGAGTACCTGCTCGGGGTCAGCTTCCGCAACACGGGCGAGGTATGCCGATGCCGGCCAGCGAAGATAGGAGACCTGGTTCCCCTCGTCGTCGACCGTCACAGGTGGGAGATCCGCGAAGAACCCAGCGCTGCGCAGTGGTCCGAGCCATGCCGGGGTAGTGAGCCGGGAAAAGAACCTCTCCCAGGTGATCTGGTTTTGAGGGAAGTCCTTACGTAGGCGCTGCGCGTCCGCTGTGGTGGGCTCCGGTATGTCGGCCAGGGCCTCCAGACGTTCCACGGACGCCAAGTAGTGGGCTTCGAAGGCGTCGAGGACGGCGTCGAGCATGCCTTCCAGGCTGTCGACTCGCTCAAGGATGTCTGCATCCACTGTCTGCGGATGTTCGAGGTTCCTCCTGTGCGCCCGTCCCTGTAGTGTGCCGACCGCCTTGAGCCACGCCTTCCCCGCTGGCGATGTCTTCTCGATGCTCAAGGCGGCCAGGATGGCCTCTACCGCCTTTTTGTGAGCTGTACCCGCGCCCGCTTCGCGGGGTACGCGGGCCTCATCAGGTAGAAGAACGGCCCTGACCGAACTCTCCAGCTCCCTGAGCAGGTGGAAGATCAGCATGGATCGGCTGTTGAGCTGGAAGTCGTGGTCGACCAGGCGACACATGTCCTCGAACAGGGCTGCTGGGCCGGGACCGAGATGCTGCAATCGTTGATGAATGCGCTCCCGACGAATGGAGCTGCTGTCATCCGGCGCAGGGGGGAGGGCTGGAGGCTCTGTCACCTGGCCATCATGCCCGTGCTCGTCGTCTCGTGCGGGCTAACGGAGCCAGCCACGGCGCTGCGGAACGACGACGGGGACTGGCGCGCCCAAGGGCGGTCGGCGTACGGAAGGGGGCTGTGGCGTGGAGAGATCGGCAGCGGTGCTGACGAGGTGGGCCAGGAGGTCGTGGGAAACGCCAGCTGAGAGGCGGATAGTCCACGCCGCTCGGTCGAGGTTGTCCCCGCCGTACAGCATCCAGCGGTCGGTCGTGGCGTGCAGGGTGTGCTCGAAGGTGATGGCGCCGGCTGCGGTCCAGGTGGTGCGGGCGGGGTGGCTCGCCGGGTGCCAGGCAGCGTCGTGGAGAACGTCGTCCGGGCCGTACGCGGCCGTGAGGGGCGGGGCGTCGAGGTACTGGAGCATCGCGCGGATGAGGGGCACGGGGGTGCCGGCGGTGAGGGTGGCGTGCCAGAGGCGCTCGCCGACCGGGCCGTCGTACTCGGCGACCGTCCAGGCCACGTCGGTGCGGTGCCGGGCCTCGTGGTCGAACTCGGCTCGCACGGCGAGGGATTCGTGGGAGGCGATGGTCGTCTCGTCGGAGGGGCGGTACCTCTCCCACTGACGGTCCTCGTCGAAGAGGGCGGCGAGGAACGCCTCGTGCTCGCCGGGCTCCGCGACCGGAGGCTCGACCGTGGGCTCGGAGGTCTCCTCGGCGGTGGACGGGGGCTTGCCTGCGAGGAGCCGGCGGACGGCCTGTTCGAGGTCGGTGAGCGGGGCAGGGCCGGGGCGGACGGCGACGGAGTACAGCCGGTGGAACTCGGCGACTGCCTCGGCTTCGGTGTCGTACGAGGTGGAGATCTGCCGGAGATGGTTCTCTCCGTCGAGGTGGATGTGCCGGCGCACGCCGGTGGTGTAGGAGCCGACGGCGACGGTGGTGTGGCCGTTGTCGGCGTGCAGGTGAATGGTCAGGTGGCCGGTAGCGATGTCGTCGTGGATGCGCTGGGCCGCGGCGCCGACCTCGCGGATCTCGTCGCGTGTGCACCAGGGCATGGGGTGGTTCGCCCAGGTCCATTCGGTGTCGATCTCGTCCTGGAGGGCGGGGTCGATCTCGGTAGTGAAGCCGTACCGCTGGAGCTGTTCGGCGGCACGGGCGGTGTAGTGGGGCTCTTCGCGGTCGATGCGGGCCAGGACCATTGTGGTCGGGCCGGTGCTGCGGAAGCCGTGGTCGTACAGGTGGGAGCGGGCGGCGTCGGCTGTGGGGCCCGTCGTGGTGGCGATGACGGCGGGCTGGTGGTCGGGGTGGAGGGCGAAGTGGACGTGGGCGTCGGCGGAGGCGTACGGCATCGGGTCCTTCCGAGGTTAGGGGGTTCGGCCGGTGGCGGCCCTCGCGGCGGGGCGCGCAGACGGCGGCGAGACGACGGGGGCGCGGCGCGTCGAGGGGCCGGCCCGTGTGGTGGGCGCGGCCCGCGCTCGCTGGGGCAGCGGCCGGCCGGTGGCATGCTGCCAGCGGGTACGGACGGCGCCGATGTCGGCGAGGGTCCGGCGGGCACCGGCGACGAGCTGGAAAGGTGTGTTCATCGGGTCGTCGGAGTACGCCTGGATGCGGCGGGCGGCGTGGTGCACCGTGGTCAGGAGCGAGCGTGTGAGGGCGCGTTGGCTCCAGTGTTCGATGGAGCCTGCGGGTTCGGCGAGAAGACGCAGAACGTTGCTCGGCTCGCTTCCGTCGTGCAGGAGGCCGCGCTGCTGGGCTTCCCACAGGACGGTGACGGGGTCGACGGGCTCGTGGCGGCGGACGAGGGTGGTGAGGCACTGCCACAGGCCGGCGTGCAGGGGTTGAGTGAAGTCCTCGGGCAGCAGCCACCGTACGGACTCGATGTCGGCGGGGCGGGCGGTGGCGGTCGCGAGCAGCAACTGCTCCTCCTCCGCCGCATCGGTGTGGTCCGGCACGATGGCCGGCGGGGAGGCCGGGGTGCGGGGCAGGGCGCCGGCGCGTGAAGGGAAGCGTGTGGCGATGTCGTCCACGACCGCGGCGAGCGCGTCGGCCTCGGCGAGCACTGTCGGGACGGGGTGCGGGAGGGTGTCGTCGTGGGCGGTCTGGAGGAGGTGCTCGGCGGCGGCGCGTAGCCGGCGGCGGGCGTGTTCGGCCTCGACCATCCGTGCGTAGGCCGCCGCGTGCCTTGGCCAGGGACAGACCTGGATGAGGGTGTGCAGGTAGGAGGCTGTCAGGCCGCGTGCCTGCTCCCGGCCCGCGGCGAGCACCTTGTTGAGCCACGTGATGTTCCTCGCGTGCTCGTCCAGGTCGGGCGGCGGCAGGGCGTTGATCGCGGCGAACAGGCCGGCGTGCGCGGCGGTGGAGAACGAGTCGGCGCAGATCCCGGTCATGTCGCCGAGACGTCGCGGATCGAGAAGAAGGGCGCCGAGGAGGGCTTGCTCGACGTGGAACACCGGCGGCGGCGCCGCGCTCGTGTCGAGGTCGTCCTCGTCTGGATCGAGGTTATGGGGCATCAAGCGGCCAGGGTGAAGTCGTTGGGGTCGAGGGTGACACCGAGGTGCGGGGCGAGGAGGTGAGCGGCCAGACGCGGGGGGACCGCGTTGCCGATCTGGGAGAACTGCTGGCCTTTGTTCCCGGCCCACGGGTAGTCGCCGGGGAAGGTCTGCAGCAGGCCGGCCTCGCGAGCGGTGATCCGGATCGGTTCCGGCACCACGGGCACGTCCGCGTCCTGCGCCGACGTCGGGACCGGTTCGGCGACCCAGGTGCACTCGTTGGCGCGGTGTCCGAAGAACAGCGTGCCTGCCGGCTCCTCGATGGACCGGACGGTGGCGTTGGCCTGGTTGTTGCTGCGCAGAGACCACGACCAGCGATGCGCCTCGGAGGTGAACGTCGACGCCGGGGCGGTGGCGGCACGGTTCTCGCGGGTGCCGTACCGGGCCGCCCACCCTGCGCCTTCGCGACGGGAGTTCAGGACCACTCCGTCCGGATGCGGCATCCAGGTGCCGCGCTCCCGTGCGTCGGTGAGGGTCTTGCGGGAGCCCGACGGGAACGGTTCGGGCCCGCCGCCCGGCCCGCCGCCGGCGCAGACCGTCGGGACGGGTCGGTCGGTCGCTCCCCAACCGAGGGCCTCGGCCATGGACACCCAGCGGGCGCGACCCGGCCCGAAGAGGCTCTCGGGCTCGGCGACCGGGGCGTGGGTCGGCGCCGGAGGTTCGGCGGTACGGACACGGGAGGCGAGCAGGATCGCCCGCCGCCGGGTCTGAGGCACCCCGTAGTCCGCAGAGTTGAGGATGCCGCACCACACGGAGAAGCCCCAGGACCTCAGGATCTGCGCGTACTGTTTCCACAGCGGCAGCACGTCAGGGACCTCTTCCATGGCCACCCACTCCGGCTCACCGACGGCGTTCAGGGCATGCAGGTAGCGCATCGGCTCGGCCGCGAGCAGGGAGCGTTCATCGCGACAGGCGAGCAGGAGCTTGGTGCGGGTGTCGAGGCCGGCGGCGAGATCGGCGACCGCCTGGTGGACGAGTGGCTGGTCCACCAGGCCGAGGCGCTTGCCCGCCATGGACCATGCCTGGCAAGGCGGCGAAGCGATGAACCCCCGGACCCTGCCGGCGAAGATCCATGCCGGGTACGTCGCCACATCGGTGCGGATCGTCAGCAGACCGGCCGCCGCCCTCGTCTTGCAGGCCCATTCGTCCCATTCCAGCCCGACGTCGCGGATCCCGAAGCGGTGCAGGGGGACGCTCCAGCCGCCGGGGCCGGCGAACAGGTCGAGCACGAGCCCCTTCGGCGGGATCACGACGCGGGCGAGTGCATGAGTGAAGTTGGACAGTACGGTCTCCTTGTGTGGGTGCCTCGGTCGGTCTATGGGTAGGCAGGGAGCGTCAGCGGGTGCGGCGCGGGCCAGGGTGCGGCGCGGGGTTTGTATGCGGCGCGTGGCCAGAGCGGCGGCGGCCTCACGGGAGTCGGCCACGGCGGCGGTGTAACGGGGCAGGACGCGATCGGTGATCCGCCAGGCGGCGCGGGCCGGATCGAGCGGGACGGCGACCGAGGGCGGCACGGGGATGTGGTCGGTGATGTCCTCGTGCAGACCGCGGGGGACGGACGAAGGTGGTGGGCGGTGGGATGGCGAGCCGGGCCGGCTTCCCTGGCCGTCGCGCCGGGGACGGAAGCTGCGGTGCGCCCGGATGCGCGGGAGGCCGGCGGAGCGGCTTCTTACCGGGCAGGGGCGTCACCGTCGCGTACGCGCGGGCGGTGTGGTGCCCTTCGCCTTGACCGGTGCCGGCGTGGTGCTTACGAGGCCGCGGTTTTGTGCCGGACGCGCCGACAGGAGGGCTTGGGTGCCGGCGGTCGTGAGCCGTACGCCGTACCGGTCCTGCTGGACGAGCTGGGTGAGGCTGATCAGTCCCTTGTCCAGAAGGGCGTCGATGGTCGTCCCCCTCATGTGCGCGTACAGAGGGGCAATGACTTCTCGGGTGCCCGCGGCGCTCTCGTGGACGACGGCCTCACCGCGGGCGAACGCGGCGAGGCCCCTGCGCTGGGCTTCGCTGACCTTGACGGTGGGGGCGCTGGTGCCGAGGTTCTCCCGCGCCGCCTGTTCCTGGGCGTAGAGGTAGCCGTCGTGCCGCAGCAGGGCGCCGCTGACGTCCTGGACGGCCACTGGCGTTCGGTACAGGTGCGCGCGCGACTGCTTCAGCAACTGGTCGGCCGAGGCGGTGTCGCCGTGGGCGAGGGCGGAGACGGCGTCCGATGCGCGCGCGGCGGCGTTCGAGGTGGCCTCGGTGAGTCGACGGAGGACGGTGATCGCTTCCTGGCCGTCGACGGTGGTCGCCGCGTCGGAGAGTGACGCCTGGGCCAGAAGTTTGCCGGTGTGCAGCGAGGTCCGGTACAGGGCGCTGCCCGTACGGATGGTGTCCGCCAGCCGCTGTGATGTCTCGCCCGGCTGCCGCGTGAGGTCGTCCAGCAAGTCGCCGCACTTCAGCAGGTACTGGGTCAGGGCCCACAGGTCCTCATCGATGGGGCCGGGAGTGAACGGGTGTGTCAAGAAGCGGGACTCCTTGGAGAAGAGAAGACGAGGGAAGCGCGAGCACCGGCCCTGCCCCCGGGGGGCGCAGCGCAGGCGCCGGCGCGGCGGTCCTTGGATCAGCGAAGCCGGGTTCGGGCGGGCTGCGCCGCGAGCGCGGCAGGCCGCTTCGAAGCGGGGGCGGGGGAACGGTCGAGCCGAGAGGCGAGCGCTATGCGGCCGGCGTCGGTCAGGTACAAGCGCACCGAGAGCGACGTCTCCAGCGGGTGGGGCGCGCGGGTGACCCAGCTCCGAGCCTCCAAGGAGCGGACCGTGGCCATGGACAGCCGGTCCAACCGCAGCCAGGCTTCTTCGACCGCTCGGGCGTCCACGCTGACGTAGCCCTGTGCGACGGCCAGGAGGCACAGGTACTGGGAGGACGACATCACAGCGGCGGGCTCGGCGCCGTGCTGGGCGCGCACCGCGCCCGCGAGGTCGGCGGCGGCACCGACGAGGTCGGGTGCTCCCAGGGCGGTCAGGGTCCTGGCCGCATCCACGTGCCGCCCCGCCTCGATGAGCGTGTCCTGGACGTGCTTCGTACGGCCACCGGGCCGCTGCGCCATCTCCTCAGCGGAGAGGGTGTGCAGGAGGCTCTCGGTGATCCGCAGGTCGTCGGCGGCTGTCGCGGCCTGCGTGGCGAGCAGCGTCATCCGGATGTACACGTCGTGGGCGATGGGAGTGAGGGGCAGGCGGATCCGTGCGGCGGCCTTCTGGACATCCTGGACGTACCAGGAGATGGCGCCCGCCCGCATGGCGAGGGCATCGGCGATCTCCCGCGAGAGGTGCTCTCCGACGCGCAGGAGTCGCAGGTCGTCGTGGAAGCTGGCGAACTCCTCGGCCAGGGCGAGGAGACGAGCAGGCATCGGGATCTCCGGTGACTGCGGACTGACGGAGTGTTCGTGCTCGGACGGCGTCACAGGCCCCGCCCCGACTTGGTGGTTCGCGTGACGGTCGGGGAAGCGACCGGGGGCATGCGGGTGCCGGTCTGGACGAGGAGGTGGTGATCGCGGGCGGTGGGCAGTGGATCAGCGTCCGTGGGCAGGCCGAAGAGCGTGGCGGGGATCGCTTGGGCGAAGGCCGTGATCGGACCGCGGCAGGAGCGGGGGCCGTCGCCGGCCACCGCCTGCCGACGGGCGGCGAAGTTCACGGTCACGTCACGAGGTGCGGTGCCGGGACGGATCCGGCCGGTGAGCGCACAGGCGACGCCATGCGCGATCGGGGTGCTGAGAGACGTGGGAGAACCTCCGTTCAGGAACGTCCTGTTCGAGGGGCCGGTGGGCGCGGACAGGGCCGAGGCCCGTCAGCGGCAGGGGAAGAGGACCGTCACGCGGCCTGCTCGAAGTCGCCCTTGGACGGTTGCTGCTTGGCGACGGCGCGGGCGGTGATGGCCTGCGAGGCGCGGGCGGAGGCGGCGGCGAGCTCGTCGGCACCGGGCTCGGCGTACCAGGGGCGCAGGTCGAGCATGGCGACGCGCATGCCGGTGGCCAGGCACAACGCGCTGCCCTTGGGGAGGGCGCGGATGGCGTCGGCGGGCAGGATCCGTTCCTGCCGCATGCTGATCGAGGTGGACTTGCCGGACTCGGAGACCGACGTGCTGGTCGTCTCGACGTCGTGGTCGCCGATCATCCTGCTCAGCTTGTCGGCGAAGTCCGGGTCGTCGATCCCGGAACCGATGACCTTCACGGTGGCCGCCGACCACATGGCGTCCATGCCCGCGTCGCCCCACACTTTCTGGCCCTGGCGGTAGGACTGCAGGATCGTGATCGGGATGATCCCGCGCGACCCGAGGTGGGAGTACAGGTCGGGCAAGTCCGAGATCTTGCAGACGTTGGCGGCCTCGTCGAGGATCGCGAGCATCGGCGGGTCCAGCCGGCCGCCGGCGCGCTCGGCCTGGGCGGTTGCCGCCCGCATCACGGAGTCCGCGCACGCCGCGATCAGCGCGCTCGCGCCGCCTCCGCCGTCCTTCGACAACAGGAACAGCGTGTCCGTGGACGTCACGAACTCGGCCGGCCGGAACTCTGCGACGTCCTTCTGCGGGGTGACCCACGCGGCGATCTCGCTGTTGAGCAGGGCAGCGGCGTACTGGCGGGCGGTCTCGTAGATGCCGTCCCGCGTCTCGGGCGGGCCCTCGACGGTGCCCTTGAGCTGGGCTGCGACCGCGGCGAAGCCGTGATCGCGGAGGATGTCGAGCGGGGTGCGGTCGGCCGGGAAGGCCAGCCACTGCATGATGTCGGTGATCGGCCGCTCGTCCAGGGCTGCGCCCAAGAGCAGCTGGGACAGGATGTTGCTGCCGGCCTTCGACCAGAAGTCGCCCTGCTGGGAGGCGTCGACGCTCGCGGCGAGGAAGTGCCCGGCGAGCCGTCCGGCGCCGTCGAGGGTCTTGGCGTCGGCGAGCGGGTTCCACCACATGGTCCGCTCCGCGTGGGCGATCTGCTGCGGGTCCATCGACCACACCCGTCCCACGGCGGCGCGCGCGTCGAGGCACGCGGTGTAGGCGTCGCCGGCCGCTTTATTCGAGGTCAGCAGGACCGGTCCAGGCGCGGCGAGGATGGAGGGGATCGCCAAGCTGGTGGTCTTGCCGGAGCGCGGGGCCATGATCGCGACGGCGACATCCTCGAAGCCCATGCGGACCTCGTGACGGGTCCCAGCGAGGTTGCCGAGGAGGACGCCGGCGTCGCGCGGCTCGATGTGCTTGGCGGCCTTCAGGCTCGGCCGCAGCGAGCGCGCCTTGGACTCGATGGCCTTGGCGAGAAGCGGCTCGATGTCGCGGGCCTTGGCCATCCCGTCGACCTTCTTCTTCCGGCCACCACCTCGGTTCTTGTATCGCAGCCACACGGCTCCACCAGCGGCGGCGAGCAGCAGCGTCACCAGCACGGGGATGACGCGGGTGGCCAGGAGCAGAGACGTTTCTCCGGCCTGCGGCCACAGCTGTTCGGGACGCAGGAGAGCATCGGCCGGCCGGTAGGGCACCCAGGTGCCGGTGCCGGTGGCCCAGGCGGCGAGGTTGCCGCCGAGCCAGGCGACGGAGGCGAGGGGAAGGCCGACGGCGAAGGCGCCGAGGAGGACCTTCAGGGCTATGTCGTAGCCGTCGGAACTGGAGGAGGGAGCGGAGCGCAAGCGGTGGTTCCTTGAACGGTGCGGACCCTGGTGGGGCGAGGGAGCGTCAGCGGGCGCGGCGGGGCGCCGACGGCGGGGTGGGAGGCGCGGGCGGTGGCGGACTGGCGCGGCGGGCGGCGAGACGCTCGATCCGCTCCGGCAGCGCGCGTGCGACACTCTCGGCCGGCCACTCCCGCCAGTGCAGGGTGATCCTTCGGCGGGAGAGACCGACGGTCTGCTCGTGGAAGCGGCGTACCGGCTCCGGATCAGCGAGCGCCTGCATGAACGCGGCCACGAGAACTCGGGGCGTCCCGCCGCTGAACCAGGCTTTCCACACGGGGTCGTCCTCGTCGAGGCTGGCCGTGATACGCCAGTTGCGGCTGCCGGAGAGACGGAAGTGCTCGCCCCTCACACGGCAGTCCGGCGAGCGGAACTCCCCCTTGCCAATGGCGTCCCATCCGGCATCCCACAGCGGCTGGTAGGGGGCGGATATCGCCCGCGCGTTGTAGCCGGGGTCGGTGAGCGCGTCGGTGACCGAGGCGATCAGCTCGACGGGCGTCCCGCCGTCGAAGGAGGCGTTCCAGACCGATCCGGTGCGGCCGTCGCGATGCGAGAGGTGCCACCACGGCTCGTTCGGATGGGGCTCGAGGCGGAGCATCGACTTCTGGTCAGGGCTGGTCAGGATGACACGGGGCATGAGCGGGTCGTGGCCGTGGCTCCACCCGGCGCCGGCGTGCAGGGCGGCGGTGACCCAGGCCGGGTCGCCGGGGCCAGCGAGGTAGCGGGGGGAGATGAGTGCCTGCTCGACCTTGACGCTCACCCGCGCCTCCCCGCCGGGCGTCGTACCGGCGACGCCGCCGGGGCCGGTACGGCACCCAGGATCCGTGTCGGCGCCTTGAGGGCGACGGCGTGGATGTCGAGGAGGGCCCGGCCCTGGGTGGCCCAGGTGTCCAGGCAGTCCCACGCCTCCTCGTTGCGCTCGGCAAGAGAGTCGACGAACTCCTCCTGCGACACCGGCGGCAGGTCCCGGCGGGCTTCGCGGACTTCGGCATGCCCGCGCTGGAGCGTCTCCAGCTTCTCCAGGGCGCGGGCGAGCTCGGCGAGCTGCCACGCCCATCGGGGCTCGATGTCATCGGCGTTGATGTGCTGGAGCTGGACGGCGGCCGTGGCGAGCAGCTCCCGGGCCGAGGGGCGGACCTCCTGGAACGCTCTCCAGGTCTCGGAGTCCCGCTGGACCATGCGCCAGCCGTACGACACCTCGTCGTACGGCCAGCCGTCGGCGTCGGTGTGCTCGTCGGAGTAGGCGTCCCAGGCGGCGAGGATCGCCTCGCTCTCGATCAGGAACACCTCCAGCCGCCTCAGCAGGAGGGCGTGCGGGTCGGAAGGGAAGGTGGTGGACGGTGTGGTCAGGGTGTTTCCTTGTGTCGAAGGCGGTGGTCAGCGGCTGCGTGCGGGCGACGCGTCGACGGGTGGGTTCGGCGCCGGCCTGGCCGCGGCCGGCGGCGTGGTGGGACGGTGCCGGCGAGCCTCGGCGAGACGCTGTTGGTGCGCGGTCACGATCTGTTCGCCGATCACGATTTCCCGGCCCACGGCCAGGTGCGGGCTTTCGTCGATGGCGAAGCGCGGGCGCGGCACGGGTGCCGGGTCGGACAGGGCGGTCGCGACGGCGCCGAGCACATGGCCGGGCGTTCGGACGTCCAACGAGGCCCGCCACAACAGCCCCTCCGGCCCATGCGGTCCGTGGCTTCGGGCGACCTCGATCTCCCAGCCGCAACGGCCCATGGAGGGCGAGATCCGCTGCTCGACCATCGCGGTGCGGTCGGGCGACATGATCTGGTGACCGCCGAGTTCATCGGTGGTGTGCTCCCAGCCGCGTTCGGTGAGGATGGCCGCGAAGTCTTCCCGGGCGGTCTCCTCCGGCTCGGGGAGCAGGAGGGTGTCGGTGAGCCCGGCGACGATCTCCACCGGCGTGGAGCCGCTGAACGCGGCGTACCAGTTACTGGGACCGAATCCGCTGTGCACCGTCCACCAGTTGCGCGTGTACTGGGCGCAGGGTTTGAAGACCAGCTCGTGCTGCTGGTCGGGGCTCTGCATGCGGATGACCGGGTGCAGCGGGTCGCAGGGCGTGCTCCAGCCGGCGGCGCACAGGGCGTGTGTGACGTGCCGGGGGTCGCCGGGGCCGGCGAGGTAGCGCGGGGAGACCCGCGAGCCGAGCTTGCTCGCGTACTCGTTGGCGAAGGCGTCGAGCTGACGCCAGGTGATCACGGTGGTCCTCCATCTGGCTAAGAACGGGGTCAGCGGCGGGTCCGGGCGTCGCTGGCGGGGGTGTAAGGGCGGGCGGTGGCGCGCGGCCGGGCACTCCGGGCGCTGTTACGGGCCCAGGTGGCGGCCCGGGCGGCCGTGATCCGGGCCTGCTGCCACGCGCTGAGTTGGGAGGGCTTGACGGAGACCGACCAGGTGCGGATCTGCGCGCTCGGCGGAACGTGTCCGCGCGGACGCATCACGGGGTCGGGGTTGGCGAGTTCGGCCGAGAAGGCTTGCACCAGGTGCATCGGCGTGCTCGGCGAGAAGTTCGCGGTCCAGCCGTTGCCCTGCCGGTCCTTCGCCCCGGTCCACCACATCGCCTCGCCTTCGGGGCCCTGGTGATACTGCATCCACGCAGTGCCGTCGGGGCTGGTCGCGGTGTAGTGCTCGCCCTCGAAGCGCGTGTGCCAGTTCTGCTCCTGCAGTGGCGCCCAGACGTTGGGGGCGTGCGCGGAGCGCGGACGGGTGAGGGCGTCGGTGAGGCCGGCGACGATCTCCACCGGGGTCTGCCGGCCCAGGCGTGCCGCCCACTCGGCGCTGTGGCCGGTCGCGGCACCGTGGATCATCCACCCGCCGGGTTGGACGTAGGGGTCGTAAGAGATGCGGACGGTGCGGTCCGGGCTCTCCATGGCCAGGGGGCCGCCGGTCCTGGAGTGGTCGCGCCAGCCCGAGGCGCGCAGGAACTCGGAGATGTGCCGGACGTCACCACCGCCGACGAGGCCGCGGGGGTAAACGAGGTAGTGCTGCTCGGCCTGCTCGTCCGGTCCCCAGCCCCGCCAGGTCCTCTTCATCGGTGCCGCCGGATGACGAGTGGAGCAGGGGACGGCTGCTTTGTCGTCTGGGCGGCAGGCCGGTTGTTGATGTGATGGAGGGGCTCGCAGTGTTCGTCCAGGTCTCCTCCGATGGCGTCGAGTTCATTGGTGGCCCGGCCGAGAGCGAGCCACACCTCGGCCGGCAGGACGCCCCGCTCGGCCTGCGTCTTCGCGAACGTGCTGCTGACGGACATGAGGCCGGTGACGCGGTCGAGCAGTCCGCCGTCCGGGTCGAGTACATGAGCGATGACCTGCACCGCTTCGTGGGGAGGGAGCTGGGCGAGGTGGTCGGTCAGCAGGCCGAGCTGCCGGGCGATCTCGTCGGCCAGACGCACGGGGTAGGGGGCGGGGTGGGACATGCTCCTCCGGGTCGGTGGGCGGTCAGTGGTGCTGGTGGCCGACGCGCTGGGTCTCGGCGAGGACCGCCTCCGGGCGGGCGCCGGCCAGTGGGGAGACCTGGTCGGGGCCGGTCGGGATGCAGGCGCGCAGGTAGCGGCGGAACAGGGCTGTCGCGAGGCGGGGCTTGAGCAGGGAGGTGATCGGTGTGGGTGTACGGGGTGCTACGGGTTTCTCCGAAGGTCGAGCGGGGCGGGGCAGGCGGCCCCCGGCCGAGGCCGGGGCCGCCCGAACGGTCTTACGGGGTGCGCCGGGCTGGTGCGGGGCGCGAGGAGGAGGGGGCCGGTGCCGGGTTCCGCGGTGAGGCGTGGGTCGTGCGGGCGCGGGCCTCGTGTGCGGCCTGCTGGGAGGCGGCTTCGTCGAAGACTTCCGGAGTGCAGTTGACCTTGTACCCGGCCAGGCGCAGGGCCGGGATGGCTCGGGTCGCCAGGCGCCTTTGCTCGTCTGCGGCGAGGTCGTCGGGCACGGTGTGCCAGATGTAGAGGGGCGCACCCGTGGGGTACTCGTGGCGCTTGAGACCGAGCTGTTCCAGCAGGTCGTGGAGTGCGGCGGGAGCACCAGTGGGGGTGTCGGCGTGGATGGTGGTGGTCAACGGCTTGACGTAGAGCTCCACGTCCGTGCCGTATTCGTGGGCCAGATTGGCCACGGATCTCCTTTCTGGGTCAACGGCGGCGGGCGGCCGGGGACTGGGCGGGGCCCGGCGGCAGCGACGGGGCGACCGGCTCTCGCGGAGTGCCGGCGACGTGGTCGCGGGCGAGGCGGATGAGGTATGCGGCGTGGGACAGCGAGTCCGTGGTGTCCCCGAGTCGGGCGACGGGACCGGCTTCCTCGCGATGGGCGTCTTGGCGGATCGCGGCGTTCCAGGCCCCGACCACGACTTCCCGGACGAGGGGAAGCAGCCCGTGGACCGGGGCGGCGATCTCGGTCAGGACCTCGGCCACCTCGCTGCTGGTCTTGGTGGCGAAGGTCCGTTCGGCGAGCTGGGCGAGGTAGCGCAGGGCCGCGTCCCGATCGCCGTCCGGTGTCGCCAGCGTGTTCAGGGCGGGGTCGAGGTGGACGCTGTGGCCCGCGGTGAGCAGGGCGTGTGAGGCGGCGGTCGCCTTCAGGCGCTGTTCCTCGAAGGGCAGTGCGTGGGGGAGCCGGTGGTAGTCACCGCGGGGCCCGGGGACGGAGAGGAAGCCGGCTCGCTGAAGGACGTCCGCCGCCCGGTCGGTCCCGCCGATGGCGACGACCAGACCCGTGCGGGGGTCCTGGGTGATGGTCACGTACTCCAGCACCCAGAAATCGGGCTCCTTCTGGCTCATCGAGCCCGGGCGGCCGGGGCTCGGGTGCCGGCCGGAACGGGGGGCACGGACGCCGGAGCCGAGGTGGGCACGGTCCGGCCGGCCGGGTGCTGGAGCGCCGTGCCGATGCCGAGCGCTTCGAGCTGCGGTCCGATCGCGCGCAGGACACGGGCCTGCGCCTGGGTGTCATCCATGCCGAGACGGTAGATGCCGCTCTGCGGGTCCTGGATGAAGCCGTTCGCTTCCAGGACGGCACCGGCCCGGTCGCCGACGGGGGCGGTGGCGACGCTGCCGTCCGGCTGCCAGGTCAGGACGAGACGGTCCGGCTGGGAGGGCTGGATGCCGCCCAGGGCGTTGTCCCGGACCTGGGCGAGGGCACTGTCGTAACGGACAAGGAGGTCGCCGGCGACCTGCTCGGCACTCAGGAACGGGTCGTCCGCCAGGGCGATGCCGTTGGGCTCGGGGACGGCGCGGTACGCCTCGTCGGGCAGGGCGCGCGGGGCGACGGCGGCAACGAGGAAGCCGTCGCGCTCGTC
The DNA here is from genome assembly GCF_040683955.1 of Streptomyces sp. NPDC093111. Taxonomy (NCBI): domain Bacteria; kingdom Bacillati; phylum Actinomycetota; class Actinomycetes; order Kitasatosporales; family Streptomycetaceae; genus Streptomyces; species Streptomyces sp. NPDC093111. The sequence continues at coordinate 58,606 of NZ_JBFBNW010000006.1, forward strand.
ATGCCGCTCAAGGAGGACGAGCTGGGCGCCGTCCGGGCGGCTCAGGACGGCTGCCTGCCGCAGAGGATGCTCGGTGAGGGAGGCGGCGACCAGGTCCAGGTCCCAGATGCGATCAGCGAGTTCGGCGAGATCGTCCTTGGCATCCGGCGGGACGTAGGAGCTGGTCCAGATGTCGGGGAGTTCTCCGGCGAGGACGTCGGCGTACGAGGCGAGGCGCTCGGAGATGTCGTGGTCGTGCATGGTGTCCTTGGGCGAGGTGAGGGTCAGCGGCGCAGGCCGGCGGCGACCGGGGGCGGCGGGGCCGGCAGCGTGCGCGGCGGGGGCGGGCAAGCGCACACGGCGGAGCGTTCGCGTTCGGTGGCGGGGACCTCTTTGGTGCAGGTGCTGCGGCCGGGGTGAGGGGCGTGCCGGTCGGCGAGCGCATTGCGGGTGTGGGTGAGGTCGCTGCGGAGGACGAGGAGGTGCTCGTCGGCGAGGTAGCGCAGCCGCCGGGCGGTGTACGGGTCGGACGCCTGGCCGAGCCCGTCATGGAAGTCGGCGCCGGCAACCAGCACCTCGCCCAGAGCGGTGAGGATGCCGTCGTGGGCGGCGGTCAGCTCGGTCAGAGCATCGGCCACTTCGTCGGTGGTGGTGGCTTCGCGGATCCTCTGGGCGAGGTGAGTGACGGAGGCGCCCAGCGGCAGGTAACTGGCCGGACGGGAGTCGGAGTCGAAGTCCTCGTGACAGTCGACGTGGTACCCGGCGGCGCGAAGCCGTGCGACGGCGTCGCTGGCGAGGCGGTTCTCGTCTGGTTCGGCCAGGCCGGTGGGGGCGCGGTGGTAGGTCTCGTGGAGACGGACGACGGCGACGAACCCGGCGCGCTGGAGGATGCTGTGCGCTTCGGGGTCCCCGCCGCGCGCGAGGACTTCGTCGGAGTGCGGGTCGCGGCGGATGTCCAGGAAGCGGTCGGCAAGGGGCAAAGAGACGTTTCTCCTACAAGGCTCGATGGGCAAGAAGCCGGGCCGCTGGCGGTGCGGCGGCAACCCGGGGCTTGGCCAGGGCAGCGGCGGTGGTGTCCAGCTCCTGCTGGATGCCGTGGAGACGGTGGGCGATCAGCTCCAGGCGGTGCGCGGCATCGACACCGGCGGCGCCGGGAAGGCGGGCGAGGCGATGTGCGGTGTGCTCGACGAGTCCGCGGACCGTGGCCAGCGGTCCGGCCTGCTCGTCGGCGAGCTGCGCGAGCACACTCGCGAGCTGGGACGACACCGCCGGTACTGGCCGGGAGGCGACCCGAGCCGTGGAGGCGGTGCGCACCGGGATCAGGCCCAGGTCCTCTTCGACGCGACGGGCCTCGCCCGTGAGACGCCGCAGGACATCGGCGGGCGGCGCGTGCCACGCGCCGTCGAGGTGGATCAGGTTGGCGATCAGGTCGAGGCGCCCGGGCCGGGCCTGGACGGCGATCCACCGGCAGCCGTGTCCCTTGCCCGGGATCTCGACGCTGGCGGCGCGTACGAACCGGTGGGCGACCTCACCCCACTCCGGGCCGGTCAGCGGCCGGTCGTCGGGGTGGAGTCGGACATCGAGGTGGAGGATCGCCCGCCGATCGCCGTCCGGGCCGGCGGCGAACGGATGCTCCAGGAGGGCCTCGTCGAGGTGATCGGCCCACCGGGCGAGCGTCCAGGTCTTCCTCGGTTCCAGGGCATAGTCATCCAGGCCCGGCCAATGGGCTACGACGCTGCGTTCCGGAAGCCGCTCGTTCGGCGCTATGGGTCGCCCCAGGGCTTCGGCGAGCGCATCGTACGGGGTGTCGGACTGCTCGTGGAGACGCGGGATCACTGGCCGGCCCGGACGTCGGCGACGTGCACCAGCTGGCCCACGGCGGTGGTGGTGTACCAGCCGCAGTCGATCAGGGCGTCGTCGCCGGGGTACTTCGGCAGGAGGGCGTCCTCCATGGCCCGCAGGTGGATCAGGCAGTCCGGGCAGCGGCGCGAGAGGTGCACGAGGTACCTGGGGTGGGCGGTGATGTAGGACTGCTGCCCGCCGGTCGCGTCACGCAGGCGCCAGCCGTCCTCGTCGGTCAGCAGATGCCAGGACGGCGCGACCACGCGCATCGCGTCGCCCCACAGCTCGCCACCGGCCACCCCCTTCAGGACGACGACCGTGTCACCGGCCTGGAAGTGGGCGTGGGTGACGTCCCGGTCGGGAGTGAGCGGGTCCGGAGTGAGCGCGACCACGGGGTCAGGCGGGAGCTGGGACATGCGTTTCCTTCCACGCGGAGCGGATGCGGTGGGAGGAACAATGGTCCGGAGGATCGCCGGTTTGGCTAACCGGCGATCGTCGGCTATGTTCCGCCCCCGTCAGCGGAACGGGTTCTCCGTCCCGCAGTCGTCCTCGCCGGCGGCGTCGAGGAGTTCGAGCAGGTCAGAGCCCTCCGCGTCGCGCTGGTCGATCCACCACCCGGCGCGGGTGATCAAGCGGGCCTTGTCTTCCAGCTCCGCCCAGTCCGCCTCGTCCCACGACCCCTCGACGACCAGGGCGGTGTGCGCGGAGAGCATCAGCTGGTGACGGGATCGCTCGCCCCATCCCAGAGCCTTCTCCGGTCCCTCCAGCTGCGGCATGTCGAACTGCTTCGCCCACGCGGCGGCAGCCTCCTGCTCCGCGGCTCGCTTGGCCGCGAGCCACTCCTCCTTGGACTCCGTGTCGGCGTCGCGGGCCGCCTTCCAGCAGTCGGAGCAGTCCCGGCCGGCGAGCCAGCGGGCGAAGCTGGCCCGCCGGTCAGCGGGGCGGTCGGACAGGTCATGAATGACCTGGTGGGAGCACGAGTGCTCGACAGTCCACTTCGTACGGACGGCCATAGATAGTTCTCCTCAAAACGGTGGGAAGGTGGGGTCGCCCTGGATCAGGGCGTCTTGTGCCGACCCCCGGGCGGGCGGCGGTGCCGGCCGCGGCGGCTCAGGCATCCGGGGGGACCGAGGCGTCGGCGGGCGGCGAGCAGGACGACGAGCGCGAAGGCCGCGCCGACGGCAGGGAGCGCCGCGGTGGTGAGGGGCTGCTCGGCGAGGCGTCCGGCCAGGGCGGTGCCGGCGGACTGCCCCACGCCGATCGACAGGATCAGCCACGCGTACGCCTCGCTCGTGCGGCCCGCGGGGGTCAGGGAGTCGGTGGTCACATAGGCGCACGCGACCACGACGGTCAGGAACACTCCGGGGACGGCGACCGCGGCGGTGGCCGCGTACGGGCCCGGGAGAGCAGCGAGCGGGAGCCAACCGGCCAGGAAGAAGGTTCCGCCGCCGATCAGTCGATTTCTGGTGGTGCCTCTCCAGCGGCGTCGTCCGTAGAGGAGGCCGCCGAGGAAGCTGCCGGTCGAGAACGCGGCGGGCAGGATCCCGGAGATCAGCTCCTGCTCGTGGTGCCTGGCCATGGCGATCGCCCAGACGTTCATGGCCCCGATCGCGAACCCGATCCCGGCGAGGGACACGAACAGCAGCATCAGGCCGGGGCCGGCCAGACGGTGCGCCATCCCTGCTGGTGCCTGTGCGGACGGCGCCGGGCGCCAGCACCGGGACGGCGGAGCGAAGGCGACCACGGCGGTGCCGGTAAGGCCGAGGACGGCGGTGACGGCGAGCGCGACGGCCGGGTCGTACGTGGAGGCGAGCGCGGCGACGAGCAGGGGGCCGGCGATGTACAGCAGGCCCTGGGTGCCGGTGTCGAGGGCGAGCGCGGCGTGCCGCAGCCGGTGGTCGGGCAGCACGCTCGGCCACAGTGCCCGGAGCCCTGCCTCCAAAGCAGGCGTGGTCAGGCCGCCGGCGACGACGATGGCCGTGGCCAGACCTGGTCCGCCGTACAGTCCGGCCAGGGGAAGCGTTGCCAGGAGGGCCGAGTTGAGCAGGGCGGCCGGAAGATGCACGGCGGTCTGGCCGTGGCGGTCCATCAGGCGTCCCTTGACCGGCTGGGCCAGCGCGGACGCGAGCCCGTACAGGGCGCTGAGCAGCCCGCCAAAGGCGATGCTGCCGCCGCTCGTGGTGGCCCACAGGACGATGGCGACGGGCGCCATGCCGTTGGGGAGGCGGCCGGTGAGGGTGCCGCCGAGCAGGCGAGCGACGTACGGGCTGCCCAGCACCGCGCCGTAGGTGATGCGCGGTGCCGGGGCCGGGGGTGCGGTCAGGGACAAGAAGGGCTTTCTCTCGAAGGAGGCGACGCCTCAGCGGTGGCGGGCGGTCGTGCTGGTGCGAGGCGGTAGCGTGGGCGGTGTGGTGTCCACGGCAGGGCCGGGGCGCAAGCGCGGCACGGGAGTGCGGTGCGGCGGCAGGACGGCGACGGTCGCGCCGAGGTCCTCGGCCGCCTCCTCGACTTCGCGGGTGAGGAACTCGATCTGCCGGCCGAGCGCGGCGAGCCGGGCGGCGATCTGCCGGCCCTGCACGGTCTCCAGCGCACCGGCGAACTGGGCGCCGGTCTCCAGGAGTTCCTGGAGGCGGACCATCGGGCCTGCGTCGTGACCGCGCTGGGTGGCGCCGAGGAGCGCGTTGGTCGCGTCACCGGCGTGCTGGGACTCGACGACGTTCCGGATGAGTTCCTGCAGCGACACCTCGGGCGCGGGCTCGGCCCGGTTGAACTCGGAGGCGTCGGCCCGCAGTACACCGGGCGGAACGGGGGCGGGCAGCATCTGGCCGGCTTCGTATTCGTGGGCGTAGTGGCCGATCACCTGCCAGCCCGATGCGTCCGGGTCACCTCTCAGCGCGACCACCGTCGAGGCGTCGTCCTCGACCAGGTAGGCGAGGGTGATCGGCTGGCCGTCCGCGGCGTACCAGGACTCGGTGAGCTCCAGCTCGCCCCGCTTCTGCGCGGCCCGGGCCATCTCGGTCCACATCTGCTGCTCTTCGACGGTCAGCGGGGCCTTGTGGTGCTGGGCCTGGTCGAGGTCGGCGAGGTGGCTGGCGATGCAGCCGTGATCCGCCCAGGCGGTGAGGTGCGGCCACAGGGCCTTGTGCTGGGCGCGTTCGCCAGCGGGGCCGGGCGTGGTCGGCTGGTCGAGTCCCCGGCGGATCGCTGCGGTGGAGGCGGCGAGACCGTCCAGCACGGACCGCCATCCGGCCAGGTGCCGGGCGGGCGGCAGCTCGTCGAGCGCACGGCGGGCGGTATCGAGCAGGGCATCGGCGCACGGCGCGAGATACGTGGTGTACGCCTCGACGGCTGCCCGGTCACGGTGAGCACGTATATCTGCCGCGGCGTCCGGGCGGACGGTGCGGCCGTAGCGGTCGCGGGTCATGTCCAGCGCGGTCTCGGTCTCGCGGCCGATGACCGCCATCCGCAACCGGAAGTTACGCGCCTGGGCGCTGAGGGCGGCGACGCCGGTTGTACGGGTGTCGGGGATCTGCTTCTCCAGGTTGGTGTGGGTCAGCGGGCGGTCCGGCGGCCGGGAGGGGCTTGTGCGGTCATGGCCGGCGGGCGTGCGGGCCTGGTGGGGGCGGTGGTTGCGGCGGTGTCGCGGTGCAGGTCGGGTGCGAGGCGCACCGGGTAGCGAGCGACGGCGAGCATCTCGGCCGCCCAGGTCGCGTGCTCGTTCTCCCAGCCGCGTCCCATGTCGAACGGCAGCCGGATCCAGTGCCCGCTCAGGGAGGGCTCGAACAGGAAGCCGGCGCGACGCAGGACGTCTCCGGCGAACGAGTCGATGGGGCCGTCGACTTCGACCTCGCCGCCTCGTCCACGGGCGATGCGGATGTGCCCGGTTTCGGGGGTCACCATGACCGTCCGGCTGCGGCGGAGGCGGTCAGGTGGACAGTGGGGGCGTAGGCGGGCTTCGGCGGGATCGGCCGCGCCGAGGGCGGGGTGGCGGTCGGCGGCTGGGCGCGCTGCGGTGACCGGCCGGCGGCGGCCTGGGCGACTCGGCTGCGGCGCTCCGCCAGGCCGTTGGACCGGGCCGGGCGTGGCGGGCTGGCCGAGGCGGCGGGGTCAAGGGCGACGTCGGCGTGCACGGTGTACCCGTGGCGGCGCAGGTCGTGAACGGCCTGGCGGGTGCGGCGCGGGCCGTCGCGCTCGGGCTCGGTCAGTCGAAACAGCCCCGGTTGATCGGGGACGGGCTCGAACTGCTCCCGCACGAGGTACCACTGGGCCAGGTGTCCCGGAAGGGAGGAGTTGAAGGCGGCGACGAAGCCGTGCTGCTCATGGGTGCCGAAAGCGAAGTGGGTGCCAGGATCCAAAGAGGGAAGCTCCTTACGGTGGTGATGCCGCAGGTCGGCGGCGGGGAGCGGGGCGGCCCGGCGGAAGAGCACGCGACGGCGCAGAGACAGCCGGGGCGGAGGGCCTGTGCGAGGCCGCGGTCCGTACCTGGCGCAGGAACGGTTCCCTGTACGTCAGCCACGTGCTGATGGCCGTCCATGTCCGGCTGCGGCGCTCTCGCGGGTTGAGCCGGGTGCCGCCGTCCAGGGTCTCGGCGTGAGCAAGGGAGTCGGCCAGCCGCGCGAGAGCATGCATGTCGTCGGGCTGGGCGGTGGCGGCGGGCCGACATTTGTCGAGCAGCGCGGGCGCGTGCTGCATGACGCTGAGGAATTCAGGCCAGGCTTTGTCCAGGAACGTTTCGATGGCGTCATCGAGTGCGTCAGCTCCGAGCGGGGAGGCGTCGCTGTACCTGCCGGAGATGACCATGGTCGTCCAGGCGTCGTGCTCGGTGTGGATGCGGTCGAGCGCCTCGGTGACGGTCGCGGTCCGGCGGTCGTGGACGGCCCGGTCGTAGGCGGGGAGGAACCGCTCCGTGATCGCCTTCGCCGCGCGGCCGGGAAAGGGCGGCAGGATGATGCTCGCTGGGGCGTGCCGGTCGCCGTGCCCCTCGCCGAATGGCTTAGGCGGGAAGGCGCCGAGCAGGTAGTCGTGTTGATGGCCGGGGCGTTCGGCGAGCAGCAGGGTCGTCCCCGACACGGATTCGGTGAGGGTGGCGGCGTACAGGATGCGGGTGCTCTGCACGGCGCGGGTGAGTTCGCCGCTGTCCCACAGCCACGCCGCTAGGTCCTCCTGCCATACGGGGTGGGAGTAGATCTCGACCGCCGCGTCCCATCGCCCGGGCAGGAGGCGGGCGATGTCGCGAGCGGCGTCGCCGATGTAGGGCCGGCTGCTGGTGGACACGCTGGTGCGGTGCCGTTCGGCACAGCGGATGAGACCGGCTACCGTGGCGCGGGCGGCAGCTTCGTCGTCGCCCGGCAGGCGGTAGATGCCGGCCTCGTCCCGGTGGAAGCCGGACTCTTCCAGTGCGGTGTGGGCCCACCGGTACCGCTCGCCGCCGGCGATGGCGACGATGCCGGCATCCCGGCCGTAGGTGAGGACGATGTGCGCGTCAGCCACGGGCGGCGGTCTTACGACGTGAGTACAGGGCGGTGCGCAGGCTGAGGCCGTAGCTGTGCGCGTGCTCGCGCGCCGCCGCCTCCAACTGGTCGTACGACGTCTGCTGCGTCATCTGCCCCGGGTGCTGCGGTACCGGTACACCGGCAGGCGCAGCAGGATCCCCGGGGCGAGGGTGGTGACGCCGACGGCCGCCATGTAGTCCTCGCCCTGGACGAGGCCGCCCATCGGGGCCGCGCGCACGAGGTCGGTGCGGGCGAGGATCGTGGTCGGCCCGATCGGGATGGTGTCCTGTGGCCGTGCCCAGTAGTTCATGACGTCGCCGGCTTCGTGCCGGCCGGGCGGCGTCGGGCAGCGCCAAAGGCGTGTCGAGCCGTCGGGGTGAAGGTCCACGCTCCACCCGGCGCACCAGCCGACCCCGGTCGATTCCAGGGTGGACAGCCGTGCGGCCATGGCGTCGTCAGTGAACTCGTCGTCATCGTCCGCCCAGTTCACGTACTTGGTGCGGACGTGGGTGAGCGCGAGGTTGCGGGCGCAGGCGGCGCCGACCGGGCGGGGCAGGGCGAGTGTGCGGATACGCGGGTCGGCCGCGAGAGGGCCGGGTAGCCGTTTCGGGTCGGCGCCGTCGAGGGCGATCACTGCCTCCCAGGGCACGGACTGCCGGGTGAGGCTGGTGTGCATGGCGGTCAGGTAGTCCAGGCGGTCTTCACGCAGGCGGGTGGCGATGACGACAGTGATCAGGGGGGTGGGCAGGGCAGACTCCGGTGAGCGGGGAGGGACGAGTTTCTGGTGGGCGAGTTTCGGGGCTACCTGCCTGCCGCCGGTCTACCGGTGGGGCGCGGTGGCAGCGGCGCTGGTCGGCGCAGGAACGGGCAGGCGTGCGGGCGTGGCCGGTGGGGCGGTGTGGCGGAGGTTCACGCCGATGCCCTTCTGGGCGAGGTGGTGGACCAGGGATCGCAGGGGTAGAGCGAGGCCGTCGTGGCCGTACGGGGAGGGCAGCAGGAACGCGGCCTGGTGCGGGTAGTAGTGGAACCCGTGGGTGTAGAAGGCCGTACGGGCGTCTTCGGGGACGCTCTTGTACGGAGCGCCGAGTGCGCCGTCCTCGTACCAGGTCAGAGTGACGACGTCGGCCACCTGCGGTGGTCCGGGGCGGTGCGGGGGGTCGGGCTGGACGGCTGCGTTGCGCAGCACGGTGTCCAGGGCGTGCTGGTAGCGGGGCAGCAGGCGAAGGACGACCTGGGCGGCTGCGCGGGCGGGCTCGTTGGGGACGGCGATGCCGTTCGGCTCCTCGACGCCGGCGAAGTGATGCGGCTTGATACGGAGGCCGACGGGTTCGAGCGGTGCCACGACGAACTGGTGCCGGTACAAGGGCCGGTCGGTGATGTAGAGCTGTCGTCCGTCCCGGTGGGAAAGGACTGCGTGGCGGCTGAGGACGTACTGGCTGACGATGTAGTCGACGTGGCCGGCGTCCCAGAGATCCTCGGCTGCGACGAACTGCTCGCCGTAGGAGCCGTGTTCTTCGTACTCGCTGGCCCATCGGCCGGGCAGTCGGTCGGCCAGGGCGGCGGCGAAAGCGGAGAGATCCGTGCGTGAGGTGAGCATGTGCTCCCTGGAGGACGAGGGGAGGGGGCGTTTCTAGCGACGGGAACGCGGGGGGCCGGACGGGGCGGAAGGGCCCGGGGGAGATGGGCGGGAGGCGGCCGTCCGGTCGGCCTGTTCCTCGCCCGGGCCCACGGCGGGCGGGGCGTAGTGGGCTCGCAGGTTCTCCCAGTCCGCCCAGGCGACCTGCATCAGAGCGGACCGGATACTGCGCCCGGCGTCACGCAGGAGGTTTGCAGCCTCAGGCGTATGACGGTGCCCGTGGCCGGCCCAGAGGGCTAAGGCCACGAAGTGGCCGGCGATGTGATCGAGCAGGGGAGCCGTGGCTCCGAACAGCTGCTGGGTGACGGCGCTGACCTCGGCGGGTGTCTCCGCCTCGGCCAGTACCGTGAGGTACGGATTCAGGTCTGGCAGCGGCAACGGCTCGTCCGGGAGCGGGTGCGCGGCCAGGAAGGGTTCGGCGTCCCGGCGGGCCCAGCGGTGGAGAGCGTCGGGTGTCGCACCGCCGGTGTGCGGTTCGGAGCCAGGTATCACCGGCGGTCACCGCACTGGGTTCGGTTCTGGTTGAAGTCGCGTTCCCCACGGCCGGCGAACTCTGTGATGTGCTTGGTGACGAGAAAGTACAGGGCTACGGCACCAACGAGGAGGAGGGGCGCGCAGGCGGACAGGCACATGGCCGCGGGGCCTTGCGGGACCCCGAGGCCCGCGGAGACGAGGACCGCGACGGCGCGCACGGCGATGATGGGGGCCAGCAGGGGCCAGAAGCCGTCGCCTTCGAACGGGATGGAGCGCAGGCCGATGATGGCGGCGACGGTCAGGGCGATCAGCCCGTCGACGGCCGCCAGGAACAACAGGGAGACAAGCGGGGGAAGTACGGGGTCATTGAACCTGGGAAGGAAGTCGAAGGCGGCCAGCAACCCGAGCGCGATGAGCCCGGCGATTTTGATGTGCTCCCATGAGGCGGTCTGGCGCCTGGAGCAGGGCGAGGCCGAGGCAGAGGGGACGGCCGAAGTGGGCACGCGATGCCTCCGAAAAGGTCTTTGGACGTGCGGCGTTGAGCCGCGCGGCTGAGAACGATGGATGAGCTGACCAAGGGCGTGAGTGCTGGTCGGCCGGCGTGAACGCGCGGAGTCAGTGCATTCGGGCGTCGGTGTCGAAGAGCGCCAGCTCGCTCGAATGCAAAAGATGTTGAACGATGAATGATCGTCCGGCGACCTTCCACAGGCCGCGTCCGCGGTTCAGGTGCGCGATGGCGTCCATCTCGACCGAGGTGAGGCCGAGCAGGGAGGCCGCGGCCTGGAGCTGATCGTTCTCCTGGCGGTAGATGATGCGGGTGGAGCAGTCGGCGAGGAGGCCCTCGGCGAGAGCGCGGCCCTGTGATCCGGCGTCGCCGGCGGTGAGCAGGTCGGACAGGCGGTGGATCACCAGGAGGTTGGCGATACCGAGGCCGCGGGAGAGTTTCCACTGGGCCTGCATCCGCTGCAGCAGGCCGACGTGCCGCATCAGGCGCCATGCCTCGTCGTACACGATCCAGCGCCGGCCGCCGGACGGATCGGACAGGGCGGACTCCATCCAGGCGGAGGCACAGGTCATCGCCAGGACGAGGGCCGTGTCGTCTCCGGAGCCGCCGAGCCGGGAGAGGTCGATGGTGAGCATCGGCGCGTTCGGGTCGAAGGCGACGGTGGAAGGGGCGTCGAACATGCCGGCGAGGTCACCGTGGACCAGGCGCCGCATCGCGTGGGCTAGGTCGCGGGCGGCGTCGCCGAGCTGCCCGGACACGATCCCGGCTGCCTCGTCGAGCGCTCGGGGGTCGTTGAGGGTGGCGGCGACGTCACCGAGGAGCGGGGTGCGGCCGGTGGCGGCAGCGTGGCTGACGACTGCGTCCAGGGCGATGTCCAGGGCGGTGTGCTCCATGGGCATCAGGTCCCGGCCCAGGACGGTCCGGGCCAGGGAGCCGAGCAGGAGCAGGCGTCGTTTGCGGATCTCGCCGACCCAGTCGGCCTCCGAGACGCTGGCGGGGCGCGGGGCCGCGTCGAGCGGGTTCAGCCGGCCGGGTAGTCCGGGTCCGAGGGCCACGGACCGTCCGCCGAGGGCCTCTGCCACCGGTGTCCACTCGCCCTTCGGGTCACACGGGACGTAGACGCGGTATCCGAAGGCGATTGAACGCAGCGCGAAGGACTTGGCCAGCGCGCTCTTGCCCTGGCCGATGACGCCGGCCAGGAGGAGGTTCGGGTTGGTGAAGCCCTCGACCTTGCCGTACAGCGAGAACGGGTCGAAGACGAACGACGCCTCGGCGTGGACGTCGCGCCCGATGTAGATGCCTTGCGCGCCGAGCCCGCCTTCGGCGAGGAACGGATACGCGCCGGCGGCCACAGCGGTGGTCATGCGGTGGGCGGGGAGTCTGAGCCGGTTGTGGCGGGCGGAGGCGGGGCCGGGGCGTCCGCCCGGAGGGTAGAGCGGGGCCGGTGTCTCGTGGTCGGCCGATGTGGTCTCGGCCTGGTGGGCGCTGGCTTCCGCGCGGGCCTTGGCGGCGGCTTCGGCGAGCTGCCGGCGAGCGGCCTTTCGGCTGGCCCGGTCGGTTCCGTGGGGGGTGAACAGAGGAGACGCGGAGGCGCGGCGGGCGCGGCGGGCGGGCCGGTGACTCATCGGAGGCCCTCGTTTCTGCGGGTCGTACTCATCGCGCGCAGGCCGTGGTGTGCGCGCGGAGGTCGGTGGGGGTGGTCTTGCGCCGGACGACGTGGCCGGCGGCGAGGTGGCGCTGGCAGATGGTCAGCACGGGCGGTCCCTCGGGCAGCCGCTCCGGACGGCACGTGCTCGACTCGGTGCCCGCCGTCGTGCTGCTGGGCAGCAGGTGGAAGGCGGCGTGGACTTCGCTGGCGGCCTGCCACAGGTGAGTGTGAGCGGCGGCCAGATGACGGCCGGCTGCCGGGTGCGGTGGCCGGGTGGTGTCGGCGAGGCGGTCGAGGAGCTGGTGCACCGTGGTGAGGTGGGCGTGAAGCACGTCGAGGTGCAGGCGGTCCGCCGGCGGGGGCGGGCTAGTGTCCGACGGTGCCAGCGCGCGGGTGTGGTGGCGTACTCCGGCGTTCGCGGCGCGGAGATAGGGGTGGGCGTCGGCCGGGTGGGCGGGGGAGATCAAAGGTGGTGGTCCTTCCTGCCGGAAGGCAGGGGTGGCGACGGGGGTTCCGCCGCAGACGATCGGAGGGGGCCAGCAGGACCGGGGCGGGCCTGGGTCACAGGGCGGTCCGGGCGAGCGGGAGCGCGCTGAGGGCGAAGGCGTCCGGCTGCTGGTAATTGAGTCGGCGCAGGTCGACGCCCGAGGTGACGGCGTGGGTTTCGATCTGCGCGCAGGCGGCGTCCAGGAGGGCGTCGGTCTCGGCTGTGACGGTGATCAGACCCGTGAGGGCCACGTCGGCGTGACCGGCGATGAGCTGGCGTTCGCGGGTTTTGACGTCGGCGTACTCGACGGAGTCTTCCTCGCTGTCGACCTGTCCCCGGCGGGCTCGTTCGTTGGCGTCGGCGATGATCGCGGCCTTCTTCCGCTGGACGTCCCGCAGCGCGGACTCGAGCCCCTGCGGCACGTATATAAGGGAGAGGCTGCGCCGCACGCCGGCCGTGAACATCAGCCCGTGCAGGAATCCGGCCCCGATCTCGGTGCGCGGCCAGTTCTCCACCCAGTACGTCGCATGCCGTGCGCTGTCGGTGGCGATGCGGTCGTACTCCTCGACCTGGACGACGGGCCCGGCGGCGGCCGGGTCGGCCTCGGCGCGGCCCGTCTCGGACCACTGCTGGAGTGCGCCGAGGGCCTTCGGGTCGTAGGCGGTGCGGATGACGGCGGCGATCTCCCGCGAGCTGAGCCATCCGGTGACCTGGAGGCCGGCGGTGCGGGCGGCCTGGGCGATGGAGGCGGTGGTCTGCTCCATGACGGTGAACGCTCCGGGCAAGCCTCCGCCTGCCTGAGCGATGAGCCGCTTGGCGGCCTTGAGGTCGAGGGAGATGGCGAGGTAGGTCTCGTGCGGGGCTGCGGCGGGGCCGGCCGAGGCGACCAGCTCGGAGTAGATCTGGCCTGCGACCGGGGCCTGGGGCTGCCCGTGCTGGGTCCAGTGGCGGGTGAGGGTGTCGCCGCTGTCGGGGACGGTGCGTTCCAGGACCTGCACGGTGGCGATGTGCCCGCTGCGGGCGATGCTCGCCAGTGCGCGTCCCCAGCTGGTCACGTTGTGATTCTGGGTGGTGGGGTCGAGGAGGGCGAAGGCCCGGCTGCTGACGCGGGCGATGGCGGTCAACGTCTGCTGGTGGGGGTCGTGCACGGCCGCGGCGCCGTTGGCGGAGTCGCCGGGGGTGACCACCTTGAGGGAGGCGGCGCTGCCGGGCAGGTGCAGGACGCCGTCCTGCCGGGGGCGGGTGACGGGTCGGGCGAGCCAGAGAGTCTGGCCGGTGCGGCGGCGGTGCGCGTGGCGAGCGACGATCGGCATCCAGTCGATGAGGGAGCGGCCGTGCCGGCGGATCGCGACGAGCGCACCGGAAGCCGCCCACAGGGGAGCCAGGGTGACGGCGCCGAGCAGCCCGGTGGAGATCACCGTCATCAGCAGCAGGGCCAGGGTGGCGGAGAGGAGGACCAGTTGGGGCAGGGAGAGGCCGAGGAGGATGCCGCGGCGGGACCGGTGCGGGAACTTCACCGTGACCGGGGCGACGGAGAGATCAGTCAAGGGACGGGTCCTGGGGACGCGGGTGGAACCCGGGGGCGGGAGGTGGCGTGCACGTCCCGCCCCCAGTAGTCGGGCAGGGGATCAGAGGCCGGCCGGAGGCGGCGGCGGTGAGGCCGGTCCGCCGGACGTGGCGTTCTGTGAGCCGAAGGACGGGGATGCGCCCTGCGGCGGTGGGGTCGTGGTCGGCGGAGTGGACTGCCATCCGCCGCCCTGGCCGGACGCGGGGTTCGTTCCGGAACCGCCCTGCCCCGGGCTGCCGCCCACCTGGCCGCTGGTGTCGGCGGACACGCTCGTCGGTGCGGGCTGGACGGCCTTCTCCAGACCGGACTTGATGGCATCACCACCGGGCGAGGCGCCCGTTCCGCCGCTCGACGAGCCCTCCTTGCCTTCTCCACCTGCGCCGGTCGGGTGGGAGGCGATGTCGCCGGGGAAGCCACCGCCACCAGCCGCGGACGGGCCCTGCGGGGCGGCGCTCACTCCGGCTGCCGCACCACCGGTTCCGGCGGTGGCCGCCGCTGCGGCGGCCTTCCGGGCGGCCTTCTCGGCATGGGTCTTGGCGATCTGGGCTCCGGCGCCGCCGGCCCGGTGGATGGACTCGCCGTCGGTGCCCTCGGCCGCCCAGTGCACGAACTTGAAAACGGCGTACGGGCAAAGCAGCACGAGAACCATGATGACGATGCCGGCCATGACGTCGGCGAGGGCGGCCACACCGTCCTTGGCCTCCGTCCGGCCCATGGCGGCGATGCCGAGCACGAAGATCACGGTCATCAGCAGCTTGCTGACCACGAGGGTGGCGGTGGCCTCGATCCAGCCCCGACGCCAGCGCCGAGCGACCTCCCAGCCGCCTCCGGCGGATGCGAAGATCGCCAGGGTGACCATGACCAGGATGCCCACTTTTCTGACCATCATGACGCACCAGTAGAGGATCGCGCCGATCGCGGCACCGAGGCCGGCGACGACCGGTACGAGCCAGCCCAGTCCGGCGAGGGCGCCGATCTGGTTGACCTTCACGATGCGGCGCACGGCTGAGGCGATGTCCAGCTGCGCGGTCTTGAACAGGCCGTCGGAGATCGCGTCGACGACTTCGACGGCGACTGTGGTGAAGGCGATGGCGCAGAAGGCGAACAGGACGCCGCCCATGGTGCCGGTGAATGCCTGGGTGAGGGCTTGTCCGTCGCGGCGGACGGCGGCCCGGACCAGCTGTGCGCAGAACGTCGCGACCAGCAGGACCAGGCCCAGCGGCAGCAGCGTCTCGTAGTTGTCGCGGAACCATCCGGCGTTCAGGTCCACCTTGGTGGTGGTGTCGACGGCCTCGGCGGCCAGGTCGGCGGCAGCGGCGGCCAGCTCGCCTGCCGACTTCGCCATCCAGTCGCCGATCGCCTTGCCGGGGTTGGAGGCGAAGTCCACCGCGTCGCCGACGGCGCACAGCTTGTCTGCCAGGGGGAAGTCACAGAAACCCACGAGGAGTTACTCCTCCTTTCTTGTCTCAGGCGCAGGTCACTGCGTGACGCTCGGAGCGATGGCGGCAAGAGAGCAGTCGTGGCTGGGGCGGCACTGCACGGCGAGGGTCACGGCGCGGGCCTCGGCGCCGACGCCGCCCTTCTTCCAGGCGATCTGCTGCTTGCCGTTGACGGTGACGACGTAGATGTACGCCTTCGTGATCGCGGAGGGGTCCTCGGTCAGGGCCTGCTTGAACGCGCCGGGGTAGTGGCCTTCGAGGGCCGTGCCGGTGGCGTGCTGGTCCTGGTCGGCCATCCGCGACCACAGCACCGGATCGGGCACCTGCCCGACGACGGAGGCCCAGTCGGCGTACTTGGTCTCGCTGGTCATCCACGCCCGCATCCCGGCGAGTTGCTGGTCGCGGCTGGTGGTCCGGGTGTCGTAGGACCACAGCATCTGGGCCGCGGCCTTGGCGTAGGCGACCGGCTCGGCGATCCGCGGAGGATGGGGAACGGACCCGGATCCGGCCGCGGGCTTCGGGGCGGCCTCGGAGGAGGACGTGCTCGGCGCCGGGGCCGGAGCGGCGGTGTCCGGGGCCTGCTGGCCGTTGTTGCCGCCGGACAGCCAGGCGACGACCGTGGCGACAGCCAGCAGGACGGCGACGATGGCGGCGACGATCGCGATGCGCCGGTTGGCGGACCAGCCGGCGCCGTACGAGGACAGCGAAAGGGAGGGGGATCGTTTCTGCATCACTGGACCTGCGACCCGAGGGCCGAGAAGAAGCTCACGATGCCGTTGGCGGCGCCGAGGCCGAGGGCGGCGCCGGCCGCAACGACGGCGCCCTTCTTGCCGTTGGCCTCGGCCTGGTGGCCACCGGTGTGGTGGCCCCAGGCCCACACGCCGAGCGAGACGGCGAGAGCGCCGACGACGGCGATGATCCCGAACATGTTGATCGAGTTGACGACGTTCTTCAGCACGGCGAGGCCGGGCAGGCCGCCGCCCTTGGGCGAGATCCCAGGGTCGAAGGCGAGCTGGAGGACGTGGTCTGCGAGAGGGAGAGGCATGGCTGTAGCAGGGCTCCTTGCGTGCGCAGGCCGAGCGGGCCCGGGCGGAGGTGAAGAAGAAGGGGAGGAGGAGCGCGCGAGCGGCGCGAGAAGGGGCCGGCGTCAGAGGACGCGGCGGGCGGCGAGGACGTCCCAGTCCTTGAGCGGCGTGATCCGGACGGGCCTGCCGGTGCGCGGGGCCTCGATCACAAGCCCCTCGCCCATGTACATGCCGACATGTTCCGGACGGGCCGCGGTACCGCGACTGAAGATCAGGTCGCCAGGCTTGAGCGCCTTGACGGAAACGGCCTTGCCCTCGTTGACCTGCGTGTACGTGGTGCGAGTGAGCTGGATGCCGGCCTTGGCGTACGCCTGCTGCATCAGCGAGCTGCAGTCGCAGCGGCCCATCGGGTCAGGGCCGTGCGGGGCCGTGCACGAGCCGCCCCACTGGTACATCGTGCCGAGCTGGTGGATCGCCCAGTCGATCGCCGTTCGGGCGCGCGGGTCGGCGTCCTTCGGGATCGAGTAGCCCGTCGGGACGGCACCCTCGGGGATCGGCCCGTACTGGGACCCGTCCTGCGTGCTACAGCCCGAAGGGGCGGCGGCGCCGGTGTCCTTCCCGGAGCTGTCGGAGTTACCGGGGAAGGTGGCGGCGATGGCCTTCTGCAGGGCGGTCGCCAACGGCTCCCACTGCGCGTACGCGTCCGGGAAGCCGGACTTCTGGACGGCTTGGGCGGCCTGGGTGACGGTCATCTGCTGCCAGCCGTCCACGGCGAGAAGAGCCTTGTAGAAGCGCTCACTCGCGTAGACCGGGTCACGGATCTGCTGGGCGGTGCCCCAGCCCTGGGAGGGCCGCTGCTGGAACAGGCCGAGGCTGTCCCTGTCGCCGTAGTTGAGGTTGCGCAGCCGGCTCTCCTGCATCGCCGTGGCGAGCGCGATGATCTGCCCCTTCTTCGGGACGTCGAGGCTGATGCCGGTGGCCACGATCGTCTGGGCGTGGGGGATCTGCTCGGTCGGCAGGTCCAGGCCCTCGACGCGGACCTCCTCGCCGGACGCCCCGTCGAGAATCTTGGTGACCTGGTCGGCGACCTTGCCGGCGTCGATGTCCGTCAGGCAGTTGCTGACGGAGCCGGTGGTCTGCACGGCTTCGGCGGAGGCGGCCAGCGTCATGCCGGTGCCGGCGATCAGGAGCGGGGAGAGGAAGACGGCGCCGATACCGGCGGCGAGCGCCTTCAACCGGTTCGGATGGCTCGCAGGTCAGCGGTTTCGGGCAGGGGTGGGTAGCGAGACGTCATGGACGTGTCCTTCGGGGTGCGGTGTCCGGCGTGCCGCGTGCGCGAGGCGTGTCGGAAGGGCGCGGCGGCCGGGGTGGGCGATCGGTACGGGCCGGCGCGGGCGAGTTGCCGCTCGCTCCATGCGGCCGGGCCGTGAGCTAGGTGTGCCGGGGCAGGGGGAACCTCCGTGAGGAAGGGCAGGGGAGGAGCCAGCGGCGGTGTGCGCCGGGCGGTTCAAAAACAGTAGGCGCGAATTGGCGGCTGACCAAAAAGCGGCACGGGGGTGCCGGAATCCGGCACCTCGGCCATGCACTTCTTGGTCGTCGGCGTTTTCGCCTCTACAGTTTTTGGACTCCCCTCGCCCTCCTCGGTCTGCGGCCCTGGGCTTCTGTATGCCCACCTTCGGCCCGCGAGGACTCCTTTCGCGCGACGGGCAGTTCCCTCTGTGCTTCCACACCCGAATTGGGGTTCCTCTTTGCCTTTTTCCCTGCACCACGGTGATGCCCTCAGCGTTCTTGCCGGTCTGCCGGACGACTGCGTCGACTCCGTCATCACCGACCCGCCGTACAACAGCGGTGGGAGGACCGCGAAGGAGCGCACCACCCGCTCCGCCAAGACGAAGTACACCTCCGCCGATGCCCAGCACGCCCTGCCGGACTTCACCGGCGAGAACATGGACCAGCGGTCGTACGGATTCTGGCTGACGCAGATCATGACCGAATCGCACCGCCTGACGAAGGAGGGCGGCACCGCTCTGCTGTTCACCGACTGGCGCCAACTCCCGGTCACCACGGACGCGATTCAGGCGGCCGGCTGGCTGTGGCGCGGGGTGCTCGCCTGGCACAAGCCGCAGGCCAGGCCGCAGAAGGGCCGGTTTACGCAGAACTGTGAGTTCATCGTCTGGGCGTCGAAGGGGGCGATCGACGGCTCTCGGAACCCTGTCTACCTGCCGGGCCTGTACAGCGCCTCGCAGCCTTCGGGAGCGAAGCGTCAGCACATCACCCAGAAGCCCGTCTCCGTGATGCGCGAGCTGGTCAAGATCGCCCCGTCGGGCGGCACGGTGCTCGACTTCTGTGCCGGCTCCGGCTCCACCGGCGTCGCCGCCCTGCTGGAAGGCCGCGACTTCATCGGGGTTGAGAAGACCGCGCACTATGCGTCGATCGCGGCCGACCGGCTCACCGCGACGGTCCGCGAGGCCCTGACACAGGACGACGTGGTCCTCGCCGTCTAGGGCATCAACTGCGCTGCCTTCAGCGGCACTCGGCACCATTTCCAGTTTCTCTTGCGGCTTCACGCCGGAGCGTGCTCGGCATCCGCCGACCGGTCTGTGCGCCGCCATTCGTGTCTCGTAGGAGGCCGTACTTTTCATGCCCGAATCCACAGAACCCGCGGACGGCGGGACGCTGGAGCCGGTTCGCATTCCGGACCCGCAGCTGGAGGGAATCGAGGCGAGCGTCCGACGGCTCATGGAACAGTCGGCACAGCAGGCCCGGCAGCTCGACCATCTCGCCTCCGCTCCGGCCCCGGACCGCTCGCCGTTCGCCGCGTTCGGCATGCCCGGGTTCGGCGGGCGGCCCCCCGCCGCCCCGCCGGAGCCCCGCCCGATCCTGGAACTCGCGGGGGAGGAGCGCGAGGACGAGCTGGACGCCCTGTCGGACTGGGTGGACGACTTCTTCCTCCCGGTCTACGGGTCAGAGGTCACCACCGCGGCCCCCTGGTGCCTGCAGTGGCAGGAGCACGACGACGTCGTGGCCTGGTTGCACGCCCTGTGGCTCGCCTACCAGCAGCACAAGGAACCCGACGCCGGCCTCGCCGGGATGTTCGTATGGCACAGGGACTTCCTCACCCACGCCATCGCGGCGATCCGCGCACCAGGCGGCCCGCTGTCGGCCTGCATGACCTCTCCCGACCGGCCCGCGCACCGCCTGCTGCCCGGACCGCCGCCGTCCGCCCGTACGGAAACGGCGAGCGCAGTGCAGCCCGCCGGTACCGCGGAGCCGGACGAGTCGACGTCATGAACGCGGGACAGCCGGCCTTCGGCCTGAGCTTCGACCCTCGCGCTCTGACCGACCTCCTCCAGGCACCCGGCGACATCCGCGACCTCACCCTCGCCTACCTGCAGGAAGTCGTGAACGCCCAGCGCTTCGGGCTGCGCCTCACCGGAGACCTGGAGGGCTACCGCAAGCTGTTCGTGGACGCCCGCAAGGACTGGCGCGTCGTCTACGGGCTCCGCCCCGCGCCCGCAGAGTCCACACACCAGCGGGAGATCCACGTCGTCGCGGTCCGGCCACGCGCGGACAACGACGTCTACGACGAGGTCGGTCGCCGCCTGGGGATGACCCGCCGGCCACTGAGCGCCCGCACCCACGCGGCACGCTCCCGCTCCCCGCAGCTGACCACCCGCGCTCCCGTCCCCCGTCCCGGTCCGCCGACCTCCGGCATGCCGGGCCTGCCCCGCCCTGCGCAGAACCCCGTGCACCATCACACCCGATGAACCCGTGGAGCGTCGCCTATGCCACCTGAACCCGCGCCGACTGCAGCCCGGCGTGCGGTCTCCCCGCTCGACCATCGCATCGAAGCCGCCACCGGCCATGACGTCGACACGCTGTGGGCCTACCGCGACCGCGGCGTCCTCGACGAACCGCACGCCCGTCTGGTCGACCAGCACCGCGAGCTGGCCACGGCCCAGACCAGCGTCACCTTCTACCTCACGCTCCTCAACCGCCTGACCAGCGGCGAGTTCCCCGTCGACACCGCCTGGTTCGAGCGCGTCGACCGCACCGTGGACCAGATGGAGCAGGCCGCCGACGCACGTGACGCCGCCGCCCGCAAGGTGCTCGCGGCCCTGGAACCCATCGAGACCGCCACAGCAGCACCGGTCCGCGGGGAAGGAGCGCTCACGACCGACGACCAGGCGGCACTGCTCGCTATCGCCGGCGGAGCCAAGCTCTACGAGCACCTGCTGACCGGCCGGCTGTCCGTGACCGTCGCCTCCGGCACCCGCATCCCCTACACCGAGGTGCGCAAGCTGGAGGACGCCAGCCTGATCGTCCGGGATAGGAGCCATCCCTTGCACGCCGGCCAGCCGGTCGCTCTGACCGACGCCGGCCGCGCCGCGCTGTTCGCCGCCCGCCGGCCGCCCACCACCACGCAGGTGCCGAAGCCACCGGCCCGGCCTGGGGCCTGGCCGTCCACCCCGGCTCGGCGGCGCTGATCCCACCGAAAGGCTCTTGTTGTCCTCCACCGAACCGGCGCCCGCCCGGAATTCCATCCCCGTCGTTGATTTCGACCCGGACGACTTCGACGCCGACGAAGAGGTCCTCCTCGACTTCGATCGCCAGGTCGGCATCGGCCGGGACATGCTCACCCCGCTCGCCGAGCACCACTCCACCGACGGCGTGCACAGCTACTACGTGTTGTTCGACGGCTCCGTCACCTGGGGAATCCCCGGTACTTCGCAGTTGATGGCCCTGCACCTGCA
This sequence comes from Streptomyces sp. NPDC093111, assembly GCF_040683955.1. Lineage (NCBI taxonomy): Bacteria > Bacillati > Actinomycetota > Actinomycetes > Kitasatosporales > Streptomycetaceae > Streptomyces > Streptomyces sp. NPDC093111. Next base: position 79,454 of record NZ_JBFBNW010000006.1, read on the forward strand.
ACGGGACCGGGAAAAAAGGACGTTCACCTTCGAGGGCGAACAGCTGCCGCTGCCGGCGATGGCGCAGTCTTGGCTCATCCACCGCGGCTGCCCGCCCGACGCCATCGGCCTCAACCCCGAGCTGGGGCCACCGGCGGCGGACGAGGCGACGCGCGCCCTGGAGCGCCGCCTCGCAGGCGACGGCGACCACTACGCCATGGGCTACTCCTACACCCGCGACGACCCGGACGACATGTTCACCGTCGTCGCGCTGCGCGCCCTGGACGAGCGGGCCCCCAGCCCGTTCCGCGTCCTGGTCGAAGACGTCGACACCGACGCATGGACCCACACCCTGCGCGAGGGTGGCTTCGACACCAAGTCCGAGGCCCTGCGCTGGTGTTTCAACCGGCTCGACGGCGAAGCCGACCCTCTCCCGCCGGTCCGCCCGGCAGCTACAACCACACGCCCGGCCGACTTGCCGAAGGGCCCTGCCGCCCGCCCGTCCGGCCGTTCTCACTGAGCGCCACGGCTTTCGAGAGCGGCGAAACATAGCCGACGATCGCCGGTTAGCCAAACCGGCGATTCTCCGGACTCTTATACAGCCGCCGGGACAACTCCCCGCGGCGCCATTCCACGCGATCTCTCTACCTTCACGGAGGTTTCTTCCGCATGCGCTCCAACCGAATTGCACTCTCCGCGGCGATGCTCGGCGCGCTCGCCCTGCCGGTGCTGTCCACCGCCACCGCCAGTGCGGCACCCGCCGCCGCGCCCGCGTCCCTCGCGAGCAGCTGCCACGACCTGCCGCCGCTGCCGTACGAGGTGCACACCGCGGCCGTCACCATCCGGTCCAAGGCCACCACGAGGTCCACCGCCCTCGGCGTGCTCTACCGCAGCCACAAGTTCACCGTGCACAAGAAGAGCGGCAACTGGCTCTACATCACGGACAGGACCACGGGCGTCAAGGGCTGGGTCTCCGGCACGTACGTCTACCGCGACGTCCGCATGTGCCTCGACTGAGAGCCGCACTCGCGCCCTTCCCGTCCCACCGGCTGAGCTACCGGGACGCCCAGGGAACTCCCCACCTTCCCCTCCGGTACTGCCCTTCCGGAAAGGAACCCTTCCCTTGTCTGACGACATACCCGACGTCGGTGAAGACGTCGTGGGCGTGCTCACCGCCCGGATCGAAGCCCATCTCGGAATGGGCATAGACCACTTGAAGGCCGTGGTCACCGACGATCCGGCCGCGAACCCCTACGTCACCGACATCGTCAAGTGGCACGGTCTGCTTCTCGACGCCCAGTCGGTGCTCGATCGTGCGGAGGACGATCTCCTCGCCGCGCTGGCGACCCAGCCCAGTGAGGTCGACGACCCGACGATGGACCGCGCCCACCGCGTGAACGCGGCCGTCACCGTCCGTGACGGCCGGGCCCTGGTCGTGCGGTGGCTCCTCGGCCCGGACACTCCGGGGAAGAAGGGGCTCGTCGCCGAACGCCTCGCCCGCCTCCGTTCCCGAACAGGGCCGGCGGTGCAGACCAGCCCGGCTCGCCGGCCTGCGGGAGTACCCGCGCCGGCGGTGGCCCGAGCGGGAAGGGCTCTCCGGTGAGCGTGCGAATCAAGACCAGCACCATGGACGGCCAGCTGCAGGCGGTCTTTGGCACCCCCGTCGCCGAGCTGCACGAGGCGGCATGCGGTCCCGATGCCTCTCCCGCGCTCGCCCGGGCCATGGAGCTGCGCTCCTTCCTCGCTCTGACCGAGGAACAGGTCGCCCGCGTCCGTGACCGCGTCCACGCGGACATGCGGCCGGATCGCGACATGGGTGAACTGTCGGCGGACCAGCTCCGGTTCGACGCGCAGTGGCTGGAGGCGGCGCTCGAAGCCCGCGACGGGTACCGCACCGCGCTCGGCGAGCTGCTGCGCACCATGCCCACGCTCGACCAGCGTCCCCGGCCCGTCCGCATGACCCAGCTCAGGGCCACTACCACCCTGGCCCCGTCTGCTGCCCCAGCACCTCCGCCTGCCGGGGCGGCCCGGGCCCGCCGACCGTGAAAGCCCCCGCTTGCCTCATCCCACGTCCACTGAGATAGCCGGACGGATCGAGGACCTGTACGGCGCTCCGCTCGCCGACCTCGAAGCCTGTGCCCGAGGCCAGCCGCCCGGGATGCTCGCCGCCCTGCTCGGCATGCACACCGACCTCGCCCGCGCCGAGCGCAGCATCGACTTCCACCGTGATCAGCTCGCCCGGCTCCTGAACCCGGAACGGCAGATCGACCGGCAGGAGGTCTCCCACCTCCTCGACGGAGCCCGCCGGCTCGCCGAAGCCGTCGCCACCCGCGACGCCCAGACCAAGTCGGCCTCCGCAGTTCTGCAGAGCCTGACCCGTACCTCGGCCCCGGCACCCTCACCGCCAGCCTCCGCGCCACCCGTACCGGCTCCGCCCCGCCCGGCCCCAAGCGTGCCCCGAAGCCGCTGACCCGCGGGCGAATCCCTCTTCACTTCCCAGGAGTTCTTCCCTTGGCCATCACCGCTCTGCCTCCCGACACCGACGCGGACATCGCCCGGGTCACCGAGGCCCTCGCCATGATCACTCCGCGCTGGAACGTCAGGATCATGCTGGCGCTCTCCGGTCCGCCGTTGCGCTACAGCGAGCTGGCGGCCCGGGTGCCCTGGCTGCAGAACGGCCAGCTCCACCCCAAGCTCAAGTCGCTGTGCGACGCCGGGCTCGTCGAGCGCACCGAACACACCGCGCGGCACGTCACCTACGGCCATACCGACCGTGGTGCCGCCCTGCTGCCGGTGCTGCCGGTGATCGTCGCCTGGGCCGAGGAGCACCTGGAGAAGCCGGACCGCTCGCTGCCCGCGATCGAGCAGGTCGAGGACAGCCTCATCTTGCTCACCCGGCGGCACGCCGCCGCCCTGCTGTGGGTGCTCAAGCAGCGCGGTGAAGCCAGCGGCCGGGCGCTGGCCAAAATGGTCATGCCTAGCAGCGACTGGACCAACGTCTACCCTCCGCTGCGCCAGCTGGTGGCCGACGGCCTGGTCGACACAGACGGGATCGGCCGGCCCTACCGGCTGTCCGCGGCGGGCGACGGACTGGGGCCCGTTCTCGGATCCCTGTCCGCGTGGTCCGCCGGTCAGCCCCTCAGCAAGGCCGGCCAGCACCCGGTCTGGGGGCATCCCCAGGTCAGGCCCGCGCCGAAGGGTTGGGTCAGCAACCAGTCCCGGCCGACGTGGCGCAACCGCGACCTCTTCTCCCACGCCGCGCCCGCCCGCCCGGTGGCGGCCGTCGCGGCGGGAGGTCCGCGCCGATGACCACCCTGTTCACCTCCGCCGAACTGGATAAGGCCATCGTGCTGCTGGCCTCGCCGCCGCTGGTCCGGCTCATCACCGAGATCGACGACAACGGGGCGATACCGCCGCGACGGCTGGCTGGCATCCTCCACGATCTGTCCCCGCACCACCTGCGCTGTGCTGTCGAGACGGGCCGCGGCCATGGTCTCGTCCGGTCCGTACCCGGCGTCGGCTTGGAACTCACCGAGACCGGTTCGGCCCTGGCCGACCTCTACGACGCGACCGCCCGATGGGCCCGCTGCTACAACTGTCCGGAGCCGGTCAGTGATTTCGGCAGCCGCGTCCGGCACACCTTCGATCTCCTTGCGGCCTCGCTCGCGACCGAGCAGGCCGCGGGCTTCCCTTCCCCGAGTACCGGCTCCTTGTCCGGCTCGGGGCGCGAGAGGGACCTCGATGTTCTCCGCGCCCTGCTGATCCAGTGGCTGACCAGTAATCCGCAGGTCACCGCGCTGCCCGAGCCTGAGCCGGTCGCGTGAGCGCAGCGGTCATGCCCCGGCACGCGCGCCATACCGCCGGGCTGATGGGCGGTATCTACCTGCCGCGTACGGCGGACGCCCTGGCGTTCGCGATGTCCACCTACGGCATCCCGCTCCTGGTCCTGGCCACCACACGCTCCGCCACGCTGACCGGCGCCGCGTTCGCGCTGGAGTGGATACCGAGGCTGGCGGCGTTCGGGTGGGCCGGGTCGGTCGTCGACCGGCGCGGAGCTTCCGTCGTCTTCCACCTCGCCTCGCTGGGGCGGGCGCTGGCTCTCGCCGCCGGCGCGGTCCTTCTCTACCTTCATCCGTCCGGCATCGTGGCGAGCGTGACCGTGATGGCGCTCGCGGCGGCCACTGGCGTGCTCACGGAGTTCAGTTACATCGCGGCCGAGACCGCGGGGGCTGCGGCCGGCCGCCGAGCCGGTGCACGCGCCCACCGGCTCCAGGCCGTTTTGCTCGGGATCGACCAGACCGCGACCCTGGCCGGCCCCGCGCTCGCCGGACTGCTCCTGCTCACCGGCCCGCCGCAGATGCTCGCCGTGATCACCGCGCTCTCGCTGCTCGCCGCGCTGCTCGCCCTGCGCACACCCCCTTCGCCCGTCGCCCCGGCCCGTGCGCCCAAGGGGCAGTCCGGCGCCGGCCTGCTCACCGGATGGCGCACCATCCGCTCCCTGCCCGCGCTTGGCTGGCTCGTGACTGGGCTGACCTTGTCCAACCTGGCCACGGGCCTCCTTCAAGCGGCCGGCCCCGTGATCGTCGTCCAGCACTTCGGGCAGTCGACCACCGCCGTCGGCCTGGTCTGGTCCGCCGCCGCCGGAGCGACGCTTCTGGCCGTTACCATCTGCCGGTTCGCGATCGACCGCCTGGGTCTGTGGCCGGTCGGCGCCGCCTGCGCCGCCCTCGCCTCGCTCGCCTGTCTCGCCGCCGCCCAGGCCCCCGACTACCGCTCCTACCTGATCCTCGTCGCCCTCCTCATGGCGGGCGAAGGCGGCATGACGGTGGTCCTGCGCACCCTGCGCTCCCGCCTTATTCCGCCGGAGAAGTTCGGCAGCACCCTGTCGGTGACCATCCTCATCCTCCTGCTGCCCTTCCCCGTCGCCGGCGTGCTCACCGCGCTCACCCCGCCCGAGGCACTCGGCCACGTCATCACCGCCTGCGCCGCCCTGCAGGCACTCGGGCTGTTCTGCGCCTTCGCCCGCCTGCGCACCGATCCCGCCCTGCACTCCTGACCGCGCCACGCTTTCCCCAGCCTGTGGAGACCCCCATGCCCGCTGTCGCTCTCGGCCCGAACCCTGCGCACGGTCGCACCATCACCGAGCAGTTCCACGCCTTCGACGCACACAACCCGCACGTGTACCGCGCCCTGGAACGCCTGGCCGCGCGCCGCCTCGCAGCCGGCGCCACCCGCGTCGGCGTGAAGGACCTCTTCGAGGACCTGCGCCGCCAGCTCCCGCACGGCGTCGCCGGACTGAACAACAACTTCACCGCCCTCTACGCCCGTCGCCTGGTCGACGACCACCCCCGCTGGGCCAGCGCGTTCGAGCTGCGCCGCCGCCGCGCCGCCTGAGTTCCCCCGTCCTGCCCTCCACCGATACGGAGAACCCTTCTTGTCCGCTCGCCCCCGCCTCCTCGTCGTCTCGCCAGGCGATGAGACGTATCGCGGCTACTGTCTGGAACAGGTCGCCGCCGCCTACGACGTTGTCCTGCTGACCGGTACCGAGCCGTCGTGGGAGAGGCCGTACATCGTCGACCACGCCGTCGCCGACCTCGACAACACCACCGACCTGCTCGCCGCCGGCCGTGCCCTGGCCGAGCGCCACGAACTCGCCGGCGTGGTCACCTGGACGGAGTGGCACCTCGTACCCACCGCCCGCCTCGCCCGCGCGCTCGAACTGCCGACGAACTCCGTCGAGGTGATGCGGGCCTGCCGCAACAAGGCCACCGCCCGCACCCTGTTCGCCCGCCACGGCGTTCCCTCGGCCGCCTCGATGAAGGCACGGTCCCTGGTGGAGGCGGGGCTGGCGACGATGACCATCGGCTACCCCGCCGTACTCAAGCCCGCCGCGTTCGCCGGAAGCATCGGCGTGATCCGCATCGACCGGCCCGAGCAGCTGCCCGACGCCTTCGACTTCGCCTCGGCCGGTGCCGGCCAGAGCCACGAGGACACCGCGGTCCTGGTCGAGGAGTACCTCGACGGCCCGGAGATCTCGGTCGAGTGCGTCACCCACCACGGCGAGACCACCGCCGTCGCCGTCACCCGCAAGAGCCTCGGCCCGGCCCCGTACTTCGAGGAGACCGGCCACACCGTCGACCCCGACGACCCGCTCCTCGTCCAGGTCGCGCCGGTCGCCGCCGCCGCGATCAAGGCCCTGGGCATCACCGACGGCGTCCAGCACGTCGAGATGCGCCTGGTCGACGGCCGCCCCCGCCTGATCGAGGTCAACGCACGCATCGGCGGCGACATGATCGGCCACCTCGTGCGCCTCGCCACCGGCATCGACCTGCCCAAGGCCGCAGCCGACCTCGCCTGCGGCCGTACCCCCGACCTCACCCCGACCCGGCACGAGACCGCAGGCATCCGCATGCTCTACCCGGCCGCCTCCGGCACCCTCACCCAGCGCCACATCAACCAGGAATTCGCCGCCCACACCCCCTGGCTCCGCCAGGTGCAGTGGACCCGCCAGCTCGGCGAGCCGATCCTCCTGCCGCCCCACGGAGACCTGTTCACCGCCCGAGCCGGGTTCTACATCGTCACCGGCCGCGACACCACCGAGGTCAACGAGCGCCTCGACACCGCCGCCCACGAGATCACCGTCACCACCCAGGCGGTCCGATGAGCCCCGCGCCCGACCCGCGCTCCGACATCGACGGCGACGTCTACGTCTCCCCGCGCCATCTCGCCGGCTCCCTCGCGATCGGCGACCCCGCACTCGCCCCGCTTCTCGCCCTCGGCTGGGACCTGGAGCACGACGACCTAGGCAACGTCTACGTCAATTCCCCGGACCGCAAGATCCGCCTCGGCTTCCTCCCCGAAGGCGAGGACGACGGCCTGTGGCGGATCAACGCCTACAAGGACCCGTTCGGCCCGCCCGCGTGGGGCGTGTGCTTCAACGACTCCACCCCGACCGAGTTCGTGACCGCCTTCACCACCGCCCTCGCCGAAGCATACGAACAGGGCCCCGACGCCTACCTCACACGCCCCGTGGCCGACAGCGCGGAGCACAACCCGTTCCACGCCGTCGCCGTGCTCGTCAACCGCGGCTGGCAGCTCGACCGCCCCGAGCCCGACACATTCGCGGTCAAGGCCCCCGACGGGCTCGCCGCACTCCACTTCACCACCGGTCACCTCGCCCCGGAGAGCGAGCTGGCCACGCGCGCTGCCCGCTGGGAGATCTGGGCAGGCACCTCCCTCGACCGGCCCCTCTGGTACGCCACCGCCAGCACCGACACCCCCGTCGCCCTGCTCAAGGCCGTCACCGAGTGCGTCTCTGACCTGACCCCGCTGCTGCGCTGGCGTCAGGACACCCACAGCTATGTCGAGGGCATGGCCCAGCTCACCCCCATCCTCTCGCCAAGCTCGCCGCCTCCGACCCCGCTCGACGTGAAGCGGGCCGTCTCATCCCGCCGCCCGGCCACGCTCCCCGCCGCTAGCGTCCCGCGCTGGAGCACCACCAGCCGCCCGGCCCTGCCCGGTCCGCGCCGCTGACACCAGCTCGACCTCGACCGGAGACGCCTCGTGTCCCTGCATGCCCCCGAGTTCTTCGCCGAACTGTGCCTTCCCTTCCCCGACAGCACCGTCGTGGGCAACACGTACTACGCCACCCCCGTCGCCGGCGCACCGCTGCGGCTGCGGATCGACTTCAGCCGCACCATCCACGCCGACATGTACGGTGGCCTGCGCCTGGCGGTCGTCCACCCGGACCGAGGCGAGATCGACGCGGTGGCGCTCGACTTCGTGGACCACGGCACCTTTCACCGCCGCGACGAGGCTCGCAACACCTTGGTGAACAGCAAGCACTACGGCACGTTCGCCACGTACCGCCGGCCTGGAAAGCCGCCGTGGGAGGGCGCCGTCACCACCGGGTTGCGTGACGCCATCGAGCATTACGCCGCCGTCTGGTTCCCCGGTGTGTGGGACGAGTCCGCGCCGCCGCGCACCCGGGGCCGTACCGCTCACAGGACCCCCGCCCCGGCAGTCGCCCGCAGCGGTGGCCGTGCCCGGTGAGCCGACTCTCTCCATCCCCGTGCCGAGGGCGCTCGGCCTCTCCAGGAGCCACTTCGTGTCGTCCGACCCGTTCCAGAATCTCGACCCCGCCCAGAGTGTGAAGGTCCTTCCGCGCCACCTGGCAGGACCCGGCCCAGCCAGTCCCCGTACCGCCTGGCCCTTCCCCTTCGACAAGGACTGGTCACTGCACCAGCCCGAAGAGGGAACAGCCTTCGCCACCAGCCCCTGCCTGCGGCTGTGGACGCGCCTCGCCCTCGAACCCGACAAGCCCTGCAAGGGAACGTGGACCATCGCCGCCAACCGTGTCCCGTTCGGCCCGGTGGCCTGGCAGATCACCCTCGACGCCACCACACCGGTCGAGCTGCTGCACGATCTCCACACCGAACTGCTCGACCTCTACCTGGAAGACCGGCACAGCGACCGCGACTGGCTGTACGAGGACGAGGCTGCGCCGTACGAGGCGTACGCGCCGCTGTTCGCCCGCGGCTGGAGCCACAGCGTCAAGACGGACGGCACCCAGACCTTCCTGGCATCGGACGGGCTCGGGGGCGTACTGCACCGCTACGCCACCACGGGATCTGACGGTCCGACCTGGCGGGCCTGGGGCGGATACCCGAGCGAACCTCACTGGCAGGCGCGCTTCTCATTCGGTACGCCCACCACGCTCGTCGCGGCCTTCACCGCCTCGCTGATCTCCACCGAGCCGGTCCACCGCACCGCCCAGGACGTCCCCTTCCACACCCGCCGTCACCTCTACGTTGCCGCACCAGCGCCAGCCAATCAGACGACGGGCCCTCTGCCCGTCGCCCCGCCTCCCAAGGGCGTCGGCCTCGGCCGATCTCTCTGAATCCTCCCTCTCACTCGCACCAAGGAGTCTTTCTCGTGCATGCCCGTACCGTTCGCGGTGCCCTCCGAACCCTGGCCGTGGCCACCGCCGCCGGCGTGGCCGGCACCCTGGCCTGGAGTCCCGCCCAGGCAGCCCCCGCTCCCATCTCCCTGGGCCCCGGCTACACGATCCCCGACTCCGAAGGCAACGCCGACGCCTCGCACATCGGCGCCTATGGCCCGCCCGGCCCGGCCGTCCACGGAGATGCCGAGACCTACTGCGCCGACCCTGAGCGCAAGGGCCCGGCCGACGCCGACGGCTACGGCGCCCCGCGGCCGGTGACCGCCTGGACGTCGTCGGTGACCGGCAAGACCGTGCCGAAGGAGCGTCTCGCCCAGGCGGCGTACGTGATCGGGCGGTACGGGCAGACCCGCGACAACGCGCAGGCGGCAGCCGTCGATGCGGTCGTGTACGAGTACCTGGCCGGCGGCACGTACGCCCTCGACGGCACCCGCGGCAAGCAGCGCCTCGCCTACCCCGTCGTATCCCCGACCGCCCGCACCCTCGCCCAGGGCTACATCACCGAGGCCAAGCGGCTCGCCGGCCCCTACACCCTCACGATCACCCCCTCGGTGAAGACCACCACCGCCGGGACGAAGGTCACCATCGCCGTAAAGATCACCACGAGCGCGGGCGCCCCCGTGCCCAAGGTGACCGTCGCGCTGGCCGAGTCCGGCTCCGGCACCGCCACAGGGAAGGTCACCACGAGCGCGAGCGGCACCGCCCAGTGGGAGTTCACCGCGAAGACCGCGGGCACCGCCAGAGTCACCGCGAAGACCGACGGCCTGCCCGCCACCGACCTGCAGGTCCTCACTCCGAAGAACCCCGCCGCTCAGCGCATGCTCCTCGTCGGCGGCACCACGAGCGCGGAGGACTCTGCCACCGTCACCGTGGACGAGGCGACCGGCGGCGTAACCATCCGGAAGAAGGACCCCGAGGGCAGCCGCCTGGCCGGCGCCGCCTTCGAGCTCCTGGACAAGGACCGGAAGAAGGTCGCCGAGGGCAAGACCGACGCACAGGGCGTCCTCGCCTTCGACCAGCTCCGGGCCGGCACCTACCGCCTGCGCGAGACCTCCTCCGGCAGCCCTATCCACGACCTCGTGCCCGAGCAGACCATCACCATCACCGCCGGACGCACCGCCCAGGCCAACCCGATCGACCTCACCGATCCGTTCAAGGAGGCCGATCTGTCGGTGAAGAAGATCGACAAGAACACCGGCCGGGCGCTCGCGGGCGCGGTCATCGCCATCCGGGCCGACGAGAAAGACAAGACCGGTAAGCACATCCCCGGCAAGGTCGTCACCACGCTGACCACCGGCACGAACGGTACCGCCGAGACCGACCTCGACGTCACCCTCAAGGCCGGCACCCGCTACTGGGCCGCTGAGACCAAGGCCCCCGACGGCTACCAGCTCGACACCACGCCCGTCGCGTTCACCGCGAAGCCCGGCGCCGACGTTACGGTCACCCTCGCCGACCAGCCCGTCCCGACCACCCCGCCGCCGACCCCGAGCACCCCGCCCCCGGCCCCGCCGACCCCGCCGCCGGCCCAGCCCACGACGCCCCCGGCCCCGCCGAGCACGCCCCCGGCACCGCCGTCCGGCTCCCTCGCCCACACCGGCGCGGACACCACACCGTGGCTGATCGCCGGCGCGACCGCTCTGCTCGCCAGCGGCTTGGGCCTTTACCTGTTCAGCCGCCGCCGGCGCACGAGCGACACGGCCAGCTGATCGTCGAGCGCACCCTCCCCGTACCGACCGCCCGCCCGGAGTTCCCGCCATGAAGCACCACCAGATCCTGCCCGCGCTCGCCCTGACCACCGCAGCCGTGCTCGCCACGCCCGCTGCCGCCGTCGCCGCCCCGTCCCCCGAACCGACTCCCTCAGCGACGGCCGCCCGCGCCGAGACACCGACCCCCGAGGCGGGCAGCGTCGAGATCACCAAGAAAGACCCCGCCGGGGACGTGCTCTCCGGCGCTGCGTTCCTGCTGCTCGACCCCGCCGGCCAGGAGGTCGGGGGCGGCAAGACGGACGGCCAGGGGAAGCTCACCTTCCCCGACCTCGCGCCGGGCGTCTACCGGCTCAAGGAGACGGCCTCCGGCAGCCCGCTCCACGACGTCGTGGCCGACCAGGACGTCATCGTCACGCCGGGCGCGACCACCCGGCTGACGATCACCGACCCGTTCAAGGCCGCCAAGGTCCTCCTGCAGGCCAAGGACGACAAGACTGGGAAGCTCCTGCCCGGCGCGACCGTGAACATCGGCACCAGCGACTCGACGCTCCTGACCCTCACCACCGGCGCCGGGGGCACGGCTTCCGGGGAGCTGCCGGTGTCGGCCCGGACGACGGAGTTCTGGGTCAAGCAGATCAAGGCCCCCGCCGGCTACGACCTCTACAAGCCGTCGAAGACGTTCACCGCCGGCCCCGGCGCCCCGGTGACCGTGACCGTCACCAACGCCAAGACTGCGACCGATCCGAAGCCCACGCCCTCGGACAAGCCGACGCACCGGCCCACCGGCACCCCGTCCACGCCTACGACCAAGCCGAGCAGCAACCCGACCGGCGCTCCGAAGCCCATGTCGACGGACTCCAGCACGTCGGGCACCGGCTCCTCACCCACTGCGGCCACGGTCGCGCCCGCCACCTCGTCGTCCACCGCAACCGCAGCCCCGAACGGCGACTCCACGTCGGCCACCCCGACAGGTTCCCTCGCCCACACGGGCGCGGACACCACCTCGTGGATCGCCGGAGGTGCCGGCCTCCTCGTCGTCGCCGGCGCCGTCGCTCTGGTCGTCACCCGCCGTCGTGTGGTGGCCGAGCCGGAGCCGGACGACACCAGCGAGATCTAGCCGGAGATCACCCCCAACAGCAGGCCCCTGGAACGTCATTCCAGGGGCCTGCTCTCGTCTGCTGCCGTGTCACGCTGGCTCCACCGCGTGCCGCCGTACGCAGCGCCACGTGCTGCCCGGTTCCGTCCTTATGCCGGTACGGGTGCCTTCGCGGCGGGGGATCCACTGCGCTCGAGCCAGCGGTCGACCCAGGCTGGTACGGAGAGGGCAAGCTGCTGCTGGGCAGCGAAGGTCGCCGGGCGGTACTCCTGGATCCGCTTCAGGCGGTCGCCGCGGCGCTGGATGGCGCGAACCTCCAGCACTCCGCGCCGCTCGGCCAGGCCGGCGGCGGCGGTGGTGCACTGGTCGCTGTAGCCGGGCGGCAGATGGCAGGAGCAGTGTTCGTCCACGGAGGCGAGGGGCAAGCCCCAGCCGGGCGCCGCGAGTAGTGCCATCAGCCGCCGGTGGCCGGTGGCACCGGAACCTTCCGCGAACGTGGGGTCGATGATCCAGCGTTCGCCGCCGTCGCGTTCGTGGTGGCCGAGCCAGCCGGTCACGGCCAGCGGCGCACCCAGGGTGCGGATCAGGCCGACACGGCGCAGTAGCCCGCTGGTCAGCCAGGCCGACGCCGCGGTGCCCCGGCGGCCCGACCGCCGGTAGGGACGCTCGGCCGGGTGCCACCGGGCGGTCTGGTCGCGGTGGCAGAGCGTCATGCCGTAGGCGCCCAGCCGCCGGTCCTGGACGTCGACCGCGCGCAGCCACTCGTCTGGGTCCAGACCGAGCAGCGTGACGGAGGCGGACGTGTCCGGCACGCGCAACACCACCTGACCGTCCTCGATGTGGGTACGGGCCCCCGGAACTCCCTTGACGTCGCCGTACTCGTCGGCGCGCGGCAGTAGCGCCTCGGCCAGGTCCAGGGCCTGGGACTCCCCCGGGTCGCGTCGCTCGGCCAGGTCGGCCTCGAATCGGATCAGGAGGCGGTCGGAGCGCGGGTCGACGCATTCGATGCCCCATGGGTGCACAGTCGCGATTCGGCGCCAGGCCAGTGCGGCCATCACCCGGGCCTCCAGCAGCATCTGGTCGGCGTCCGGCTGCGGGATCAGCAAGGAGCCGGGCGTGGCGGCCTCGACCCGGCGCCGGGCGGACTGCCAGGACATCCCGGTGTACAGGCGCAGCACTTCGGCGCGACGTTCGACGGCGGTTGCCTTCATAACTCGAAGCTCCTCAACACCGCGGAGCCGTCCCGACACAGCACGCGCGGCGGAGAGCCACGAGGAACATGCGGACCACGCAGCGGTGCCGGCCGAGTTGGCTTCTCCACGGCGTGCTCGATGTCGGGTCGAGCACAGGGCAGGGACCCCGCCGGGCCCACGACTCCGAATCCGATCACACCGACCGGGAGCGGGCTCTGACCCCTGTGGCGACGCGCCGAGGTGTCACCCGAACGTTCGCAATCGGACCTAGATCGAATCATCGGACTTGTCCCGACAACAGCCTGGCATGGATCGAGCCTGAGACGCGTACTGCCTGGGCGCGCTGGGTAGGGTCGCGCCGCGTTCTTGCTGCTGGTGATCAGGGGGGCTGATGGAACTGCGGGCTGTCGTTCAGAACTTGTGGCTCGGAGGGCTGCGTAACGGCAACGGTGATCCGGAGGACCGGTGGCCGGCTCTGGCCGAGCGGATCCTGAGCATCGGGCGTCCGGACCTGGTTTTCCTGCAGGAGGCCCTGGGCTGGGGGGAGTTCGGGCACCGGCAGCTCGCTCGGGCCGCGTACGACCTGGACATGGACCCGCTGCCGCTCCCGCCGTCCAGCTCGGGCATCGTGCCGACGCTCCTCTACCGCCGCGAGACGCTCGGCCGCTGGACCCACTGGAACACCGACTTCGCCGACCAGACCCTGCACGGCTTCGGAGTCGCCGTCTTCGACGTGGGCCTCCCCGCTCCGCTCACCGTCATCAGCGCTCACCTGGACCCGTTCGTCCCGGACCGGGCCCGGCACGAGGCCAAGCTGCTGGCGACCCGGGCCCTGCGGTACGGGCCGTACGGGATCGTCGCCGGCGACATCAACTACCCGCCCGCGGACCCGAAGCACCCGGCGCCGGACTACGCCGAGATGCGCCCGTACAACAGGTCCGCCCGTACGAGGCTCCCGTCCGAGTCCGGCGGCCGGATCACGCCGGAACGCCGGGTTGCCGAGACGCTGTCGTACACCGGGTTCGTCGACGCGGCCTGGGAGCTGTACGAGCGGACCAGCGACGAATCGCTGCTCCGCCGCACGTGCGCCGAGGAACGCATCGACCAGCTGTGGGCGTCGGCGCCGTTGCGCGACGCGATCACCGACTACCAGCTGCTGGACTCCCCAGCCGGAGCTTCTGACCATCACGGCCTCGCGGTGGTGCTCGACCTCACCCGCGCCGCGACCAACAACGTCTGGGAGTACCGCTGACACCGGACGCCCCGCCGACCAGGCCCTGTCGACCGGCCCTCATGCCGAGCAATTCGCTGGTACCGCTGCCGTACGCCGACAGCTTCGATTGTGGTCAGCGACGGTCGTCGATCAGACCGTGAATCTGCTCCAAGACGTCGTCCCGCCCGACGACCGGGTGCCTCGCGGCCCGCAGGAACGCGTTGTCCTGCTGCGGGTCACTGTGGCGGGGCAGGTCGGTCGAGACGATCAGCAGCTCCTTGAGCGCGCGCTTCCCCTGTACGGAGGGCCGGTCGCCCGTCGCCCGGGCCACCGCCATCCGCACCCGCGCAGCGTCCAGAGACCAGTGCCCGGAGATATGCCCCTGACCGCACTCCGTGGACACGTCAGGGCCGTCGACCCGCACCGTGCGTGCGTCGTGGTTCCGAGGACAGCGCAGCGGCATGATGCTGCCCGCGGTTACGAGCTGGATCCGGTCCGACTCGATGACGAGGGGGCCGGACTCGACCTCCGGCGCGACCGCCCCCTCGCCGGGCGGGACCGACGTGTCGGCGAAGAACTGGGCAAGGCGCCCGGCCGCGCCCCGCATGGGCGACGGGCCGGGAGCGGGGGGCTCGATGTCGTCGGCCAGTGCGCTCGCCCCGAGCCGGCCCGCGTACTGGTTCCGGGCGGTGTTGAAGAGATCCCACAGCGGCGTGCCCCGCCCGGCAGCGCGGTCGTAGCCCTGCCCGGTCTCGGACAGCGCCTGGTCGATCTCGTCGATGATGCGCGGTTCTCGGTCTGTTGGACCGTCCAGTGCCTCGCGCAGTTCGGTGACGGGCACGTCCTTGGGGGCGCGGTCGCAGGTGTACGTGCGGGCGAACAGGAGCAGGGACAGCGTGGCCAGGTCGACGGCGGCCCGGCCACCGGCTCCCCACGGAAGATCCACGAGGTGGCGGGCTGCCTCGTGGACCGCAGCAGCCCAGGGGGGCGGCGCAGAGGAGGGGAGCAGCAGGCTCATCTCCATGTCGAGGGCGTACGCGCTCGGGTCGACGGCCTTCC
Organism: Streptomyces sp. NPDC093111; assembly: GCF_040683955.1. Lineage (NCBI taxonomy): Bacteria > Bacillati > Actinomycetota > Actinomycetes > Kitasatosporales > Streptomycetaceae > Streptomyces > Streptomyces sp. NPDC093111. The sequence goes on from NZ_JBFBNW010000006.1 coordinate 94,662, forward strand.
TGGCCGGAGTCTCAGACATGCCCCCATCCTGCCCGGCAACTGCTAGGGGCGGGGCGTGAGCCGAAAACCGGCTGTCGACAATCCATTTGTCGCTCCCGCCCTGCCCACCTCGCTCATTCATCCCCGCGGGTGACCAGGTGGCGGACCGGCCAGCATCTCGGCCACCATGCCCACATGCAGGACGACGAACCGCTGGAGGAGTGGGCGCGCCGACGCGCCGAGCGGCAGGCCGACTCGAGGGGCAAGCTGCGCGCCGTGCCCCTCGGAGACGGCCCGCACCGCGGAGCCCACGTCGAGCCCGACGCGCCGAGAGCGATCGAGGAGTGGACCGGCACGGAGTGGAAGGTGGTCGGCATCGTCGAGAACCTGGCCGCCGCGAAGGCCGTGCTGTACCCGCCGCCGCCCGTCCAGGAGAAGCCTGCCGAGTGGGATCGGCCCGCGATGGGCAAGGGGCGGGGTAGGCACAGGAAGCCGCCCGCAGCAGAGCGGAACTAGCCGACCGGGCATCGGAACGCGCCCCGAGGGGCATCCGGCGAGGGATGGTTCCCCACAGCCCCGCGGGGCGGTGGGGCTCCAACGGAGGAGGGCTCACCACCTCACATGCCCGTGCTTGACCACCTGCTCATCGTGCAGGAAGGCCCAAGATGTCGGCAGGTAGGCGTCGTCGCGGCCGCGGATGACACGGGCTTCCGGGCGGCGCGCCGGCGGGTTGGCTAGGTAGGCGTCGATGACTGGGATCGGGAAGCCAGCGCCGCGACGGCGCTTGCGCTCATATGGTGCCAGCTCATTCAGGTTGCACGTGAGGCAAAGGATCCCGCGAACGCAGCACCGGTTGCTGGAACCCTTGATGCCGCAGCAGTGATGGTCGTGATCGATTTGCCAGGGGCGTGGTTCAACGTGAGGGATGCCGCCGTCGCAGGGCTCCTCATTGTTCCCGCAGAGGGCGCACCGGAAATTCTGCGCGCGCCAGATAGCGTTGTACTTAGGGATGGTGATCCCGTACCTCTCGATACAGCGGCGCATCCGGTAGCACCCTTGGCACTCGCGGCCCCGTACCAGGCGGGCCGCCCACGCTCCACAGCCGCAGAACTCACCGTCCCCCTCGAGTTCGATCCGCGTCATGATTCGCTCGATGCTCTCCGGGGAAACCATGCCGGGATCCTAGAGCTCGCCGCTGACATCCCCACCGTCGTCCAAGTCCTGTGTCAGGCACGGCTCTGGCGGCTCGGCCGCCGGCACCGGTGGAAAGCTCAGGCGTGGTTCGAGGGTGCCCGACTGGCGTTCCGTGGCCGATCAGCCATCAGTCATGAGCCAACGGGAGCCCCCGCGGTTCGCTGTAGGATCTCGCGGCACGTGTCCTAGCCCGAGCCTGTGACCTGCTGCTTCTCGCGGTGTCTCACGCCGTGTCCGGCCGTTCAGTCTCACGATCGTGTCCAAATCCTCAGGACTCCCGTTCGATGCAAGCCGCTGACCTGCGACATGACACGGGCGTGAGACTGGACCGGAGAAAATGACACGGCATTTGAGACCCCACATTCGCCGTCGAAGGACAGTTCGCCGGGGGCAGACAGGAAAGATCCTCGAAAGACTGGCCAACGCGGGCAGGGGCATGTCAACGTAGACGACCTTGCAAGAAACCCCAGGTCAGAGAGGTGATTGCCCGTGACCGTGGCTCCCGTAAGCCCTGGATTCTCCACGAACGTAGAGGCCCTGCGACTCCGAGAGTGGCAGCTCGGTCCCGGCCAGCCCACGCTCGTCATGGACCAGTTCTCCGCGGAGGACTTCCACCTCATCGTGGACGACCGCGCAGACGTGCACGTCAGTTCCAAGGACGGCCGGTTCTACCTCGGCTGGTTCCCGCTTGGCCGCGCCGGCACAAACGGCGAGGGGTGGAAGATCGCCGTCACCGGCACGGCCAAGGTGCGCGGCTACCACCTGTCGTTCGATACCGAGACGCCGGCCGAGATCGTGGCCGCCGCCGTGGCGCGCGTGCTGGAGACCTCACGTCGAGTGTGACGTCACGGTCCACCAGCCCCTCCCGCTCCCGAGGCCGACGGCCGCTGTCAGCTGTCAGCCGATTCCAACGCTCGCCGTTTTCTCCACCTTGGAGGCTGTTCGTGACGTCCGCAGAGATGACCGTCGGCGACCTCGCCGACCTGCTGTCCCGCTGCGACCGTGATACCCCGGTCCGCCAGGCCATGAACCCCTTCTTCCCGACGGCCCACCGGCTGGCGCAGGTCGTGCAGTCCGTGGATCAGACCGGCCAGACCGTTGTCTACCTCGCCGAGGGACGTGACGAGAACACCCAACTCGGTCACCTGCCCCCGGAGGTCGCCGTCGCCCTGACCTGGCAGGAACCCGTCCAGGCACCCCCACGCCGCCCCCGCCGTAGTGCCGGCGGCAAGTAGAACCGCATCGAGCCCTTGGAGGCGCCCCTGTACCCCGACTTCCCGCTTGATCCTTCCGTCGTGAACGGCGCTCAGTCTGCGTACTGGGTCGGTCCGCGGCACCTGGCCGGTGACGACGGGCGTCTCTACGACGCCGTCGCCGACACGCTCGCCAACCTTGGTTGGACGAGCCTGACGATCGTCCGCGGGCGACAGGAGCCGGACGGGGACCGAGAGGTCGTACGCAGCACCGTCCTGCACATCAGCCCTGACACCCTCCGGTGGGCCCAGTGGGTCCTGGCGGACGAGCCGTTCCATCTTGGCGAGCTGCCGATCGCCTGGCAGGTCTCGGCTCGTGCGGACACGAACAGCCCGCTCGCGACATGGTCCGCGTACTTCACCCCCGATGTCCCGGGCGAGGTCCTCGTCGACTTCCTCCTCGCGCTCGATACCAGCGATCAGCCCGCCGTCCCCCTCGCCGGGCCCGAGCTGGTCATGGACGCCGCCACGGCGCACGGCTGGCTCCGCCACATCGATCAGCCCGACGCATGGGCGATGGACCCGACCTTCACCTCGCACCTCAGCCTGGGCGAGATACCTCCTCTCATCCAGGACAGCGACCCGCGCGCCCTGACGGCCGAGGCCGACGAGGCCGGCCCGGCTGGATGGCAGGCATGGGCCGAGCCCGCGTTCGGGGCACGGTATCTGTGGGCTGCGTCTTTCGGCGCAAGCGTGCCGCACGACCTCGTCGCCGCGTTCGCGACCTCTCTCAGCTCCACCGTGCCGGTCCTGCGTCGGGTCCTGCCCGAGAGCACTCAGGATCGCCTCCTGCGTGCCCCGGCCTGCTAAGTGGTGAAGCTGGCCCGGTCCGCCGGCTGATGTGCGAGAAGCTCGGTCACCCCGATTTGGGGTGGCCGAGCTTCTCGCGTTCTGGGCTCGTTGCCCTGGACCGCCAGGGCGTGGATGGCGGGCGCGCGTCTGCGACGTCATGCGCAGCATTCCACCCACCGTCACGTCCTGGCATGAGCGAGTCGGTTATGCAGATACCAGCATCAGCAGGTCGTTGACGCCTTCAGCGGTGCGAACGCGTTCGAATTCGGGGACGAGGTCCTGCACGAGCTTCTCGCAGCGTGGTGCCCCGATCCGGCGGGCGAGCCGGAGGGCCTCGTCCGCGGTTCGGGCTGCGAGTTCGGGCTCCTTCGACTTGAGGTGGCTCGCGGCCTGGTATGCGAGGAAGACCCCTCTCGTCTTGTCGCGGGCGGCGGGCAACAGGTCTCGTCCCTCGGCGATGAGCTGGTGGGCGCGGGCGGTGTCGCCGAGGTCGAGGAGGCACTGGCCGGAGTCGACGGCGAGATCGGCGGCGGACATCCATGAGCACCATGTGGGCAGTGGCCTGGAAGTCGATGCCCCCAATAGGTTTTCTGCCGCGTTCAGAGCCCGCAGGGTTTCTCGCTTCTCGCCCTGGGCGGCAAGGGTGCGGGCGAGGCGGAGGTGAAGCAGAGACTGGGCGGCGGGGTGTTCGGTTCGGGTGAGCGCGTGGGTGAGGATGCCTGCGGCGGTGGTGTGGTCCTTGCGCCAGGCGGCCTGGTAGGCGAGGTCGCCGAGCATGGCGGCGCCCATGTCGTGGTCGCCCGTGGCGTGGGTGCTGTGGAGGGCTGCGACCCAGTGCTTCGTCGCTTGAGTGTGCTGGCCGTGGTCGAAGCGGTGCCAGGCGACGGTCTGGGCGAGGGAGGCGGCGAGAGCATGGAGGCGGCAGCCGGTCGGCTTGTCGTAGCGGGCATGTTCGATGAGGTCCGTGACCGTGGCGAGGTGTGCGTCCAGGAGGGTGGCCAGGTGCTGGCGCTGCTCGGTGGCCACCGAGCTTAGGCGTTTGGTGCTCTGTTCGAGCATGGTGACGAGTTCGCCTCCGACGCTCTTGCCGTCGATGACCGAAGGGCCGAGGGCGACGGGGCCGGCGATGGCCCATGTGGCGGCCAGGCCCGTGAGGGCCGTGCCTGAGACGGTCAGGAATGCGCGGCGGTCCATATTGCTGTTGAGGGCCTCTCGCAGAGCGGGCACGGTGCTTGAAGGGCCGAGAGGGACCACGTCCGCCTCGGTTGGGTGGAGCCACCTCGGCCAGTCGGCCGGGTCGACCTCGGCGGCCGGCACGCCGAAGATTGCGGCGATGTCGTACTGGGTGTCGGAGTCCGGGGTAACGCCCAGGACCTCCCACTTGCGCACGCGCTGCTTGTCGGTGCCAGAGCGCAGCCCGCGGAGGGCGGCGCGTGCGCGGATCTCGCGCGCTAGATCGGGACCGGTGAGCCCTCGCTGGGATCGGGCGTACGCGAGCGGGTGAGTGAACTCGTCCACAGCGCTATACAAGCACCGTCCGCGGTGCACTGCCCTCGGTTCGGCGATCCGGGACTACTGCGGGACTACCGTCAACGTGTGGCACTCGGAGCCCAGTTGTTGGAGTCTCGAACCTCTGGACGCCCAGCGCTGAAGCAGGCGGTGTTCTGTCGCCGTGGTCCCGCTGCCGGACAGCCGTGCGCGTCCCGATCGGGCTTCCCTCGCCTTCCCTCGAAGGAGACCTTCGTGTCGCTTCCTGACGCTCCACCGCGCCCGCCCGGGCCCGCTGCCTCGTACTCGACATCGCTAGCCAACGCACCGACCGCCTGTGGGATTCCGCGCGAGTTGTCCGGGGCGAATTCGTGGCTCCAGACCTCTCCCTACCTTTCGACGCTCGAGCCGGGCGAGGAGTCGCCGCTCGTCTATCTGTCGGACTCGGCCGGCCCCGCTTACCCGGTCGGGGACGTGCCTCCCGCGGACGCTGTGTTCGGGGTGGTGGGCCTGGATCGTGCGATCGTGTGGCAGTCCGACGTGCAGATGCGCGGTCTGCTTCGGGAGGCGTCCTCCAGGCCGCAGACGGCATCCGCCCTTCGGAGGCGGTTCGGGGCCGATCGGGTCGCGGCGGCTGAGGCGCGGGGCTGGCTGCAGAGGCCGGAGGACCTGTGCCGCGATTACCGGCTGTGGTCCGGCGAGATCGAGGTGACGGCGCACTGCAACTGGGGCTGCGAGTTCTGCCCGGTGGCGACGGACCCGAAGCCGCCGCAGACCATGCCGATGGCCCTGTTCGAGGAGATCGTCGCGAAGCTCGCCGCTGAGCGGGTCGACTACGTGACGTTCCAGTTCTTCAACGAGCCGACCCTGGACAGGCACTTCATCGATCGCCTGGGCGTTCTCGCCGAGCACGGGCTGCAGCTGGCGCTGTACTCCAACGCCTCCGCGCTCACACCGGGCAAGATCGACGAGCTGGTCCGCCTCGGTGTTCTGCGGCACCTGATCGTGAATGTGCCGAGCGTCGACGAGGCGGAGTTCGGCGAGCTGACCGGGTCGCGCAGCTACGGCCACACGATGCGCAACACCGAGGCCGCCATCATCGCCGGCCTGCCCGTCCAGATCGTCGTCAACGGCGTCGGCGGCCGGCTGGCGAAGAACCTGACCGGGGTCCAGGACCGCTTCGGCGCGCTGGGAGCCGAGGTGTACCCGAGCCTGACGTGTGACCGCGCCGGCGACGTCGGCGGCGAGTACGCCCAGGACCTCTACGCCGCCGGGCGGCTGACCGGGTGCGGATGGCCGGTGCAGCACCTCAACGTGAGCGTCACGGGTCACCTCTTCCTGTGCTGCAACGACTACTACCAGCGTGAGGTCTTCGGCCACATCGGCGACGGAACCATCGCCGAGCTCATGACCAGCGAGCCGGCCACCGCCCTGCGCCGGAAGGTGTTCGGCATCGACGCCTCCCCGGCGGACTTCCTGTGCCGGCGCTGCCACAACCAGCAGCCCGACTTCCCCGGCCGCGACTTCCGGCCGATCGCCACCTTCGGCTAGGAGAAGGAACGATGCAGCAACCCGTGCGCATCTGGTACGTCGCCAGTCAGCGCCTGTGCAACCTCGACTGCACCTACTGCGTGTCCGTGGGCGACTGGGCAAAGAGCAACCGGTACGACTGGGCCGACCCCGCCGACCGTGCGACGTACGAGCGGGTCGTCGAGTGGATCGGGACGCGCCCGTTCTCGGTGAAGGTCCGCCTCGGGTCCCTGGGCGAGCCGTTCGCCTCGCCGTTCTTCCTGGACAAGGCGGCGTGGCTGACGCGGCAGCCCGGCGTCGAGCACGTGGAGCTGCTGTCCAACGCGATACTGCTGCCGCGCCGCCTGCCGAAGCTGCAGACGACGGCGAACCTCGGCCGGCTATCACTGTGGCTGACCTGGCACGACGGGCAGGTGGAGCTGGAGCGGTTCATCGCCGCGGCCTCGTTCGCGCAGGAGACCTACGGCTGCTTCGTCGTCGTCAACGCCTTGCTGTTCCAGGACAACGCCGAGGCCGTCGCCCGGGCCCGGGACGCGGCCGTGCAGGCGGGGCTGCGGTTCAACGTGGACCTCGGCTACGACCCCGCCGCCACCGGCGAGGTCGCCCAGACCGGTGACGCCTCGGCCGCGGTGCCGGCGCTGCGGGCGTCGGACGCGCTCGCGATCCTCGCCCAGTGCGGAGGCAGCCGAGCGCTGGCCGAGACGGCGCTGAAGGGCCTGTCCTCCTGTCAGGGCATGCTCTGCCGCGCTGGCCACGACTCGGTGTTCATCGACATCCACGGCCAGGTCTTCCGCTGCTCCAACTACTCCGCCCAGGACCTCGCCCCCCTCGGCAGCGTCCTGGACCCCGCCTTCGAACTCCCGCTCCGCGATGAAACGTGGGCGCCGTGCGGCGCGGCCGGCGGCTGCGGCAACAAGGAGGACTTCCTCAACCTCCAGATCGCCGACCCGCTGCGCCCCACCGAGGTCCCCAGCCTCGGCTGGCCCGACGCCTGACCCACCTACCGGCAAGAAAGGACGCCTCTTCGATGCTGCTCGGCGAGATCACCTCTCCCGACCTGCCCCGCCATGCGGCGGGCCGCCATGTGATCGTGCCCGTCGGCGCGCTCGAACCGCACGGCCCCCATCTGCCGCTGGCCTCCGACACGATGATCAGCGAGCACTTCGCCCACCTCCTTGCCGACGACGTCAACGGCGTGGTCGCGCCGTCGATCAACTACGGCGTGCCGACCACCCCGAGCAGGCTCGGCGGGACCTTCCCCGGCGTGATCGCCATCAGCGGCATCACCTTCACGGCCCTCGTCACCGAAATCCTCGACTCGCTCGTCGACGCCGGCTTCCGGCGCCTGATCATGGTCAACTCGGCCATCGACAACCGGCCCTTCCTCCAGGAGGCCGCCCGGCTGGTCACCCGCAGGTCCCCCGACGCACGGATCATGATCGTGCACTGGTGGGACGTGGTGGGCGAGGACTTCCGCAACGCGCTCGCCGAGGAGACGGGCGTCGCCCGGCACAACGACCACCACGCCGGCACCGTCGAGTCCAGCCTCGTCTTCCACATCAGCCCGCAGGCCGCGCGGCCCGAACTTCTGGCCGCCGACGGCAGCGAAGAGCAGCCCCGCCGCATCGCGTACGACGTCTACCCGCAGCCGGCCGACACCACGACCAGCAGCGGCATCGTCTACACCGCCGCCTGCGCCAGCTCCGAGCTCGGCAAGCGTGTGGCCGACCGGGTCGCCCGTGAGCTCGCCGTCGCCGTCCGCCGTGAGTTCGCCACCCTGCGCCCCCAGTGAGTCGCCCCGTGCACGCCACGGGTCTCCGCCCAGGCCCCATGCCGGCGTGCGCGGCCACAGACAGGAGATCTCCGATCATGCCCATGCCCTCCACCTCGCGGCCCACGAAGAGCGGCGAGATGTTCCTGTTCTCCCCGTCCTCCTCCTATCCCCGGCCGTTCGCTTGCGTGGTCGACACCGAGGCCCGTCTCGTCCACGCCTGGAGCAGCCCCATAGGGCAGGCCGACCCCGAGACGAACCCGCCGACGTGGCTCCGCGGCTGGAACCACGTCGAACTCGGCCCGGATGGTCACCTGTACGCCATGGTGCCGCTGCACTGCCTGATCAAGCTGGCCCCCGACTCCACGCTCGTCTGGCAGGCCCACCTGCCGGTCCACCACGACCTGGACTTCGCACGCTCCGGCGAGATCTACGTTCTCACCGAGGAGCCCCGCGCCGTCACCAGCCGCGGGCAGGGACACGTCCTGCTCGACAACACCGTCACCGTCCTCGGACCCGACGGACAAGTCCGCGCGGCCCACTCCCTCTACGACCTCCTGTCCACCGTGCCGCTCCTCCTGGCGCTGGTCGACGACGTCATCGAGCAGCACCGGGCCGCCGGGCATACGGCCGTTCCCGGGGCGCTCGCGCCTCGGCTGACCAGGGGCGAGGTGTGGGCACGCGGGCGGGACGTCTCCCTCTTCCTGCGTACGCGCCCGGGTTCCCCGAGCGACGTGCTCCACACCAACACCGTCGAGGTCCTCGACGCCCACCCGCACGGGCTGTGGGCCGCCGGCGACGTCCTGGTCTCCTTCCGCAACCTCGACCTGATCGCCGTCCTCGACCTGCGCCATCACGAGGTGCGCTGGTGGTGGGGCCCGGGCGAGCTCTCCGGACAGCACCAGCCCTCCGCGCTGCCCGGCGGCAACGTGCTCGTCTTCGACAACGGCCGCGCCCACGGCCGCTCCCGCGTCGTGGAGATCGACCCGGTGACGAGTCAGATCGTGTGGGAGCACGGCCCCGATGGACTGTTCTGCGAGATGGCCGGCGGGTGCGAGCAGCTGAGCGACGGCACCGTCCTCGTCAGCGACGCCCAGGCCGGACGCGGCCTGAAGGTCACCCGCGACGGCCGAATCGACTGGGCCATGGAGGTCACCACCTCCGCCACCGCCCGGCGCTCGCGCGCCGAGTTCTACCGCATGGCCGCCATCCCCACCGCGGCGGTTGCCCTGCTCGGCAGCGGTGACCGCCCGGCCCGGGCGCTCGCCTCCAGCCGGGTCACCTGCCGCCTCACCGCGACGACGAGGAGCACCACGTGATCAGCGTGATCATCCCGACCAAGGACCGGCCCGGCCCCCTGCACCGGGCCCTGCGTTCCCTGGCCCGGCAGACGTACGGCGCCTTCGAAGTGATCGTCGTACGCGACGGCGGCTCACCGGTCGACCACGTCCTCGACAGCTGGACCGGAACCCTGCCCATTACGCTCATCGACCAGGACACCACCGAAGGCGTGTCCCGGGCCCGCAACCGCGCCCTAGACCTGGCCGAAGGCGAGTACGTCGCGTTCCTCGACGATGACGACATCTTCCTGCCCGGCCACCTGCGCGCCGCTGCGGACGCCCTGGCAGCCGGAGACGTCAGCGCCGTGTACGGGCGGGCGCTCGTCAGCCCCACCTGGCTCGAAGCCCTGCCCCAGCTCCACGACCGGCTGCCGCGCAAGGACTACGCCTTCGACGCGGGGTTCCTCAGCATCGCCAACTTCATCCACACCGGCTCCGTGGTGCTGCGAAACCCCGCCGCCACTCCCGTACGGTTCGACGAGACCATGAACCACTGCGAGGACTGGAACTTCTGGCTCGATCTCCACCGCACGGCCGCCTACCGCTTCCAGCTCCTCGGCCACGTCACCTGCGTCTACCACCAGGTGCCCCGCCCCGGAGCCGTCACCCTCGCCTACGAAGCGAGCCCGACCCCGTTCACCGCGGCCCGCGCTCTCATCTACGAACGGTGGCCCGCAACCACACCGCTGGACGAGACGTACCGCGAGTGGTTCCGCGCCTTCGACAGCCGTCTCGACGCCTGCATCGCCGACGGTCTGCCCACGCAGCCCCACGTCTACGAGCACGCCGTCCGCGGCCTGCACCCGGGCTATACCGCCGGCAGAACCCCCAGCCGCCGGCTCCTCGACACCCTGTTCCCTGCCGTCTCCCTCGGCCGCACCGGCACCTCTCGCCCCATGGCTTCTGCCGCACGGCCGGGAGGTATCCGTGCCCTCGTCTGACGGTGCCGCGTACGACGGGTTCGCAGACACCTTCGCCCGCGAGGCCAGCACGAGCGCGTACAACGCCCACTACGACCGCCCCACCGTCCTCGGACTGCTGGGCGACCTCGACGGCCGACACGTCCTGGACGCCGGCTGCGGCCCCGGCCTCTACCTCGACGCCCTCCTGGCCGGAGGCGCGACCGTCGTGGGCTGCGACCAGAGCGCCGACATGGTCCGTGCCGCCCGCGACCGTGTCGGCGACCGCGTCCCCGTACGCCAGCACGATCTCGACGCGCCCTTCGACTGGGCCGATGACAACACCTTCGACATCGTCCTGGTGGCCCTGGTCATCCACTACGTGCACGACCGCGTCGCCACCCTGGCCGAGCTCCGCCGCCTTCTCCGTCCCGGCGGACGGATCATCGTTTCGACGAGCCACCCCACCGCCGACTGGATCGCCGCCGGCGGCAGCTACTTCGAAGCAGGTCACGTGGAAGAGACCTGGTCGGGTGGCATGACGCACCGCTACTGGCGACAGCCCCTCCAGGCATGGCTCGACGACTTCGCCGCCGCCGGCCTCGCCCTCGAACGGCTCGTCGAGCACCAGCCGGCGCTCTCGATGGCCCACGAGCACCCGACGACGTACGGCAAACTGGCCCGCGAGCCCGGCTTCATCGCCTATCGGCTCGCCGCGTCACTCCCCGCCAGCGCTTAGCCCATCACCTTCGCGAAGGATCTGCCGTGCTTAACCGACCCACGCTCCTGGTCATCAGCGGTCCGCCCGGCACGGGTAAGAGCACGCTCGCCCGCGTCCTCGCAGAGCACCTCGGCTGCCCGGCGGTCATCCGCGATGAGATCAAGCAGGGCATGGTCCTCAACGCCGTCCCGTCACCGGACGGAACCGATAACCTCAACTTCCCGGCTCGCGACGCGTTCTTCGACACGATCACGGTGCTCCTGAAGGCCGGCGTGACCGTCGTCGCGGAGTCCGCTTTTCAGGACCGCCTGTGGCGTCCCGGCCTGGAACCCCTTACCGAGATCGCCTCGATCCGTGTCATCCGCTGCACGACACCCACAGGAACGATCGTCCAGCGCATCACCCAGCGCGCCGAGGACGACGCGCACCGCGCGGCCCACGCCGATCACAGCCTCCTGGCAGAGATCGCCGCAGGTACGTACGTCCCCGTCGGCTTCGTCGACATCTCCCTCGACCTGCCCACGCTCCTCGTCGACACCTCCGACGGCTACGCCCCCGGTATCAAAGAGATCATCGCCTTCGCCCAGCCCGCCAAGGGGCAATAGAGCACGAGAAGGTTGACGCCCCCGACCGAATGGTCGGGGGCGTCAACCTCGTTTGTCGCGGTCGTCAGCGGGCTGCTGTCGTCGCCTTCGCGAGAGCCTTGTCGAGGTGCAGGTCGACGAGGGCCGGCGAGCCGGAGACGATCAGCAGCAGACTGCCGTTGCGGATCGCGGTCTGCTTCACCACGGTGTTCCGTCCTCCGGCCGAGAAGGTCAGGAGCTGGCTCCACTGCTCGTCACCGCGGTCGTCGGGTGCGGTCAGCTTCTGCGAGGTGATGTCGATCGGTGTACCGCCCGCGACGACCTGATAGTCCGGGCAGCCGGTCATCGCGTCGAAGATCTGGCCGATGCCGTCGGACAGCTTGTTCGCGCTGTCGCTGTACAGCTCCTCGGAGAGCTCGGAGACGCTGTCGGCGTAGGCGAAGGTGGCCTTCGCCTTGCGCGGGAAGGTGAGGGTGCCGCCGGTCGCCGCGTCGCCGCCCAGCTTGCCCAGGGCCGGGCAGCCGACGACGGTGATGTCGTCGTGCCGGGCGGGGCGCTCTGGCTTGCGCAGGTAGCCGCTGCCGAGATCGCTCTCGTCGAGCAGGCGCGTCTCGAGCGCGGCCGACGAGAGCAGGGCCACCTTCTGGGTGGCGTCGGTCGGCCTGCCGGTACGGGCCGAGGGGGCGGTGTCGGGCTTGGTGCCGGTGGAGCAGGCGGGCACGGCGAGGAGGGCGGCGGTGCCGAGGGCGGTGGTGGCGACGCGAACGCGCATGACGGAGCTGACCCCTTGGTGCTTGGAAACGGGTGGTCAGTGCGGGCCCGCGGGCCCGGTGGGGTTGGAGGAGTGGGGGTCAGTGGCCGAGGTGGCGCAGGCAGTCCTCGAACGTGGCGTGCGTCGCGTCCGCCGGCCCGGCGCTCCGGTTGTACCAGGCGGTGTCGAGGCGGGCCTCCTGCTGCTGGTGGCCGGCCCGGCAGCGCAACCAGATCTGATCGTGCGTGGAGAGGACGAGCCAGTCCCGGTACGCGCCGCACTCGGCGCAGGCCACCATCTCGCCGTCGAGGACGAGCGGCTGCTTCCAGGGCATCATGCGGCCGTCGAGCTGGTCGTGGCTGGGCACCCGCAGTTCCGGCGGAAGGAAGTCGTCCACCGCGACGGCCGGCGCGCTGCGCTCCGGCTCGGCCGGCGGCTCCCCGATGCCCGGCGGGACCTGGTCCTGCAGCCGCGCCGACATCTCGAAGAACCGGCGCTGCGCCTCGCTGGGCTCCGCCGCCCGGCGGCGTATCCGGTGAAACATCCTGACGTCCTCCTCTGCCTCGTCCTGCTCGCGTCATGATCGTGCCCCACACCTCCGGGAGCTTCAATTCACAAAGTCCACAGTGACCTTCGAGGAGGCCAGGACGGTGGTGGTGTCCCTTTTCCTGGCGGTGCGGCGATCCCGTACGGGCCCTTCGCCGGCGGGCCTACCGGGTCCTTCCGGTGGCGTCCTCCCCGCTGCGGCGTCGGCCAGGTGCAGAGGGGCGGGCTGCCGTCCCGCGCGCCCTGGACGGGCTGCCTGTTGTGTCGTACGAGGGCAGCTCCGAGGCGTCGGCGGGCAGGTCGGCCATCCTCCGCATTCGCCACACCAGCACGTCGCTGACCGACTCCGCGGTGTCGAGTTCGCGGCGCTCGACCGCGCCGGACAGGAGGGCGGCCGGGTCGTGGCCGGCGGCTTCGGCGTCCGCGATGGTGGTCGCCAGGGCGTACCAGCCGGGCTCGGCGAGGATCTGCTCGGCCAGAGCGGGCAGCGCCTCGCGCAGCACCGCCGTCTGGCGCTGGAGCAGGGGCCGGTTCAGGCGCCGGCCGCGCTGGTAGAGCACGCCGAGGGGGCCGGCGGCGGCCTCCTGGTAGGCGGAGCGCAGGTACTCGGCGGCCCGCGCGGCGGCGGCGGCCTGCTGCGCGTGACCCTTCTTCGCGTGCCAGTGCGCGACGGCGGTGATCAGGAAGAACAGCATGTCGATCGCCATCGCAGTGCTCGCGCCGTCCTCACCGCGGCCGAGGGCCGGGCCGCCGTGGACGAGGTCGCGGGCGGCCTGGCGCAGGGCGCGGTCGTGTCCGCGTACGGCGCGGACGTGGGAGCGAGAGGCCCGTTCGAAGGCCGTTGCGGCGTTGCGAAGTTCGCGGCGGGTGTGGGCGGCGGACGTCTTCGCGAGGGCGTCGAGGATCTCACCGGCCGCGGCGATGTGCGCGGCGGCGACCGCGTCGTCGCCGTGCTCGATGACGAGCACGGCCTGCCAGGCTGCCGATGCTGTCCTGCGGCGGGCAGCGGCTGGAGTGCTCGGTCCCGTACGGACGGCATCCTCCTGCCGGGGAGCCAGGCCGTTCTGGGTGTCGGCGGACCAGCGCTCCCGGATGCGGGGTAGTGAGAGGTCGGGGGCGAGGCGCGCGCCGGGGTAGAACACCGGCTCGCCGTCCTTGTTCCGGTCGTCGGGCAGAGCGACCTTGTATCCGAGGAGGTCCCCGGAGGGTGCGGTGCGCTTGCGGATCAGGAGGCCGGCGCCGGCGAGCCGGTCGAAGAACTCCTCCTCGCTCCTCACGCCGGCCACCGCACGGCGTACGGTCTCGCGCAGTTCTTCGCGGGCGGTGCGCTCGCGGCCCTGTCGCTCGGCCTTGTGTCGCTCGGCGCTGGTGGGCCGCTGAGCGGCCGTGCCGTCGCCGGGCGCGACCTCGTGGAGCCCGAGTTCCTTCTCGATGAGCCGGGCTTCGGCCTGGGCGCGGGCGCCCGAACGGAAGTCGTCAGGGCGTCGGCCGTCCTCGCGGACGAGCGTGGCGACGATGTGGATGTGGTCGTCCGCGTGCCGTACGGCGGCCCAGCGGCAGCCGGGCTGTCCGTCGCCGGGGTCGATGCCGGTGGCGGCGACGATCCGGCGGGCGATGCCGGCCCATTCCTCGTCCGACAACGTCCGGTCGCCGGGGGCGGTGCGGACGGAGGTGTGCCACACGTGCTTGGCCGGACGGGCGTGCTTGGGAAGGGCCATCACCGGCTGGTCCAGGAGCTGCTGGAGGTCCTTGAGGGTGGCGTTCGGGTCGCGGCCGGGGTCGGGGGACATGTCGTCGAAGGAGGCGACGAGGTGCGGGTCGGTGTGTTCCTCGTGCTTGCCGGGGCCGTAGAGGTAGGCGAGCAGGCCGATGGTCCGGTCGCCGGGGTCGTTGACGCTCGGGATCATGATGCCTGCTGCTGTTCGAGGACGGCGGTCGCGGCGGCGTGCACCGCATTGGCGGCCCGCCGTACGGCCGCGAGGCTCGCCTCCAGCTGAGGGAAGGTGGCACCGGCACCGGCGTTGAGGGCCTTCGTCATCTGGTTGAGGTTGCTGCCGGCCCAGCCGAGCTTGCGCCGGCTGTCGAACAGCGCGGTCAAGACATCGCGTTCGGTGGCGATCTCGGCGTTCGTTCGGTCGAGATCCCGGGCCGCGGCGAGCGCGGCACGGGCGAGGAAGCCGCCGACGGTCAGGTTGCACTGGGCGGCGGCGGAAACGATCAGAGCGTACTCGGCATCGTTGAAGCGGGTCGTACGCAGGTGGCGGCGCTTTTTCTCGGGCGGCTGACGCGGACGCTGACGAGCAGGACGCTCACGAGGTCGACGATTCGGCTTGCGTTCCTCCTCCGGCTTCGATCCGCCCTCGGTCGAAGCCCCCCGGACCTGCGCCCCCCGGTGCAGGTCCTCTCCCGCCCCTTCAGGGGCGGGCTCGGCGGAAGTACTACTTCCGCCCCAACTTGCTCGCCCCGAGACCGAGTTGTGGTCGGGAGCAGGTTCCGGGGTGGTGCCGTTCTGGGTCGGGTACGTCATCGGGATTCGGGCCTCGTGGAACGGATGCGGAGCTGGATGGAGGCGGCCAGCGCGACGACGTCGGCCGGTCCCGCCAGGACGCGGACCGGGCCGCCGGGACGGCCCTGGACGAGCCACTGGCCGGTGGGCGCGAGGACTGCGGCGTGTACGAGCCGTCGGCGGACCAAGACGTCCGCCCAGGCACCGGCCTCGATGACCGTGGGCTCGGATGACCGAGGAGAAGGCGGAATCACGGCATACCTCCTTAAGCGGGGCGGTGGCCCGGCGCGAGGCCGGGCCACCCATGACGGACAGGGGCGCTGAGCTGGGGCTTTGCAGGCTCAACCGCACTCGGGGCAGCGCCCGACATGGCCGCTGAGGGCCCGGGCCATCCGCTGCTTCGCCGACGCGGCCTGCTTCGCGCTGGACTTTGCCGCCGGACTGCCCTCGTACCGCTTGGAGTGGGCGAGCATGAAGCCGATCTCCCGCTCGTACTGCGTACGGATGGTGGTGAAGTAGTGGCAGGTCCTCATCGGGCGTTGCTCCTTGTCGTCGTGGTGTCGATGCTCCGCAGCTCCTGCAGGACGAGGCTCAGCCGGTCGTTCCGGCCACCCTTCAGTCCCTCGCGGCGGAGGATCTCCCGAAGCTGGACTCGGGTGATGGCCGGGTTGCCGTCTCGTTCGAGCAGGGCGGGGACGTGAGGGAGGACCTGCTGGACGAGCTGGTCCACCGACTGCTCCGACTCGCGCGCCGGGCGCTGCGCTTGCGGGGTGCGGGGGCGACTGCCGCGCTGTCCCTTGCCCTTGGCCCTGGTCTTCGAGCTCGTCTTCCGCCGGAGGGGGACCTTGTGTCCCCGGTCCCCGGTGGGCTCGGTCC